>JACROW010000066.1 GCA_016214245.1 Candidatus Omnitrophota bacterium
CGTCGATATTTCATTTTCGCGAATATTCGATTCGCGCGGCCAAGAGATATTTAAAGGCAAGAGGGGTTGAGGTGAGATTATGACTGAAATATTCGAGAATATAAAATTCGACGACAAGGGGTTGATTCCGGCGGTAATACAGGATGAGAGGTCAAAAAGAGTGCTGACGCTCTCGTTTATGAATCGTGAAGCACTGGAGAAGACTATAAATGAAGGAAAGGTCTACGTCTATAGGCGGTCCAGTGCAAGGCTCATGATGAAGGGTGAGATGAGCGGATGCATACAGAAGGTTAAATGTATCTGTATCGATTGCGAAGGGAATTACATTCTATTTAAAGTCCGGCAGGTCAAGGCAGCCTGTCATAAGGGATACTTCAGCTGTTATTTTAGAAAAATTGATAGATCAGGAAGGGTAAAGGTTGTAGAGAAAAGGATCTACGATCCGAAGAAGATCTATAATCTGGGTTAATGTTAAATATGCATTATCCGAACAAAGACGAATTTACACGATTGGCTAAACGGGGGAATCTCATCCCGGTCTATAAAGAGATATTGGCCGATTTCGAGACGCCGCTCTCCGCCTTTACGAAGATAGATGGGGGCAGCTACTCGTTCCTATTGGAATCCGTAGAGGGCGGCGAACGGATTGCGAGATACTCGTTTCTGGGCAGCTCCCCTTCATTGATATTTTCGAGCAAGCGGAACAGAATAAGTTTGACAGAAGGGCGGATTTTGAAAAACTATACGACGAATAGAGATCCTATTGAAGAACTAAAAGATATATTAAAAAAATATAAATTTGTGAAAGTCAAGGGCCTGCCGCGGTTCTCGGGAGGGCTGGTCGGATTCCTCGGCTATGACATGGTGAGGTACATCGAGCGGATCCCCGATAAAAATCCTGATGACTTGAAACTGCCGGATTCTATCTTTATGCTGACGGATACGCTCCTCATATTTGACCACGTAGACCACGCGATAAAGGTCGTATCGAATGCCCATGTCAAAGGCGACCCGTCGAAATCTTATGACGAAGCCGTCAGAAAGATAGACGGGATTATTGAAAATTTCAAAATTGGCGGCCCGAAAGACACTATACCCCATCTCGTGATGCGAAGGGCGAGCCCCTTAAGGCTGAGATCGAATTACACCAAGACCGAATATGAGAATGCCGTAAGAGTAGCTAAAGAATATGTTAAGAAGGGAGATGTAATTCAGGTTGTTCTTTCCCAGCGGCTCCAGGCACCGATATCCTCCCATCCGTTTCAGATTTACAGGGCGCTTCGGTCGATAAATCCGTCGCCGTATATGTATTATTTAAAATTGGGTGATTTTTCTTTGGTCTGCTCATCGCCGGAAATTATGGTCAGATGTGAAGAAGGCCGTGTTGAATTGAGGCCGATAGCCGGGACGAGACCTCGGGGCGGATCCGAAGCGGAAGACGCGAAATTGATCAAGGACCTATTGAGCGATCCTAAAGAGAGGGCTGAGCACATCATGCTCGTGGACCTCGGCAGGAACGATATAGGCAGGGTATGCGAGTATAAAACTGTAAAGGTGTCCGAGCTGATGACGATAGAGAAATACTCTCATGTCATGCACATAGTGAGTGATGTCTCGGGGATATTGAAGAAGGGGAAGGATATATTCGATGTCGTCAGGGCAAGCTTCCCCGCAGGGACTGTTACCGGCGCGCCTAAGGTTCGCGCCATGGAGATAATAGATGAGTTGGAAAATGTAAGAAGAGGGCCTTATGCCGGAAGCGTGGGATATTTTAGCTTCTCAGGGAATCTGGATTCCTGTATCACCATCAGGACCATTCTGGTTAAGGGGAAGACGGCATATATCCAGGCCGGTGCCGGCATCGTAGCAGATTCTAAGCCAGATAGAGAATATCAGGAGACGATGAATAAAGCCAAGGCCTTGGTTCGGGCCATCGAAACGGCAGAGAGAGGGCTCGAATGATATTAGTGATCGATAATTATGATTCCTTTACTTACAACCTAGTTCAATATCTGGGCGAGCTTGGTGCTGAACTTTGCGTCTATCGAAATAACAAAATAACGATAGGCCAGATAAAGAAGATGAAACCCGAAAGGATAGTCATCTCACCCGGCCCGGGCGTCCCGAAAGATGCCGGGATGTCAGAAGAGATAATACTGGCCTTTGGCAAGACCATGCCGATTTTAGGCGTCTGCTTAGGCCATCAATGTATAGGCGAAGTCTTCGGCGGCAGGATAGTTGGCGCGAAGAATCTCATGCATGGGAAGACCTCCCTTATCTATCACGATAGAAAAGAAATCTTTAAGGGAGTGAAGAATCCTTTCGAGGCAACAAGATATCATTCGTTGCTGGTGGAGAGAGCGAGCTTCCCAAAGGTTCTCAAGATTACCGCTGAGACGAAAGCGAAAGAGATTATGGGCCTGGAGCATAGAGAGTATCCTATATACGGCGTTCAGTTCCACCCCGAGGCGATACTGACTATAGAGGGCAAAAAGATATTGAAGAATTTTCTGACCATATGATAAAAGAAACGATAGAAAAATAAATAAATAGAATCGATCTTACAGAAGACGAGACGCGGGCGGCATTCGGAGAGATAATGACCGGTAATGCCACGGCCACGCAGATATCTGCATTCATAACAGCCCTTCGCATGAAAGGAGAGACTGTTAGCGAGATAATAGGCGCAGCGAAAGTCATGCGGGAGAAATCCCTCAAACTCCATGTGGACGGAAGGCTAGTCGATACATGCGGTACCGGCGGAAGCAACATAAACACATTCAACATATCAACGGCAGCCGCGCTTGTGGTTGCAGGCTGTGGTCTCAAGGTTGCCA
>JACROW010000070.1 GCA_016214245.1 Candidatus Omnitrophota bacterium
ACTTATCCATATCGCTCCCTTTCTATCTTAATCAAATCCGGCCTTCTTTCCCTCGTCCTCTTCACCGCCTCTTCCCTTCGCCATATTTCTATTTTTCTGTGATCGCCGCTCAATAGGGTCTGAGGGACCTTCATCCCATTAAAATCCGCGGGCCGCGTATATTGCGGATATTCCAAAAGACCCTTCTCGAACGACTCGGACCTTAATGAGTCGCCGCCCCCTAAAACTCCTGGGATGAGCCTCGTGATGGAATCTATCAATACAAGTGCCGGTATCTCGCCGCATGTCAATATATAATCTCCTATTGATATCTCATCGTCAACAAGATTCCTTATTCTTTCGTCGACACCTTCATAATGGCCGCAGATTAGAATCAAGCGTTTCTCCTTCGATAGTTTCTTAACCAGCTTCTGGTCTAACTTCTTTCCCTGAGGTGTTAATAATATCACCCTTGCCCTTCGTCTCTTCTCTCTTGCCTTCAACTCTTCCAATGCCAGATATACAGGCTCAACCTTCATCACCATGCCTGGCCCGCCGCCGAATGGCTTGTCATCGGCTGACTTATGTGAATCGAATGTCCAGTCCCTTAAGTTGTGAATCAATATCTTGACTTTTCCTTTATCCTGGGCCCGCTTCAATATGGATTCACCCAGGATATTCTCAAACATCTTCGGAAATAGCGTCAAGATA
Organism: Candidatus Omnitrophota bacterium; assembly: GCA_016214245.1. Taxonomy (GTDB): domain Bacteria; phylum Omnitrophota; class Gorgyraeia; order 2-01-FULL-45-10; family 2-01-FULL-45-10; genus JACROW01. The sequence goes on from JACROW010000070.1 coordinate 691, forward strand.
TCTATTCTCATCAAACTACTTTAATCCCCTGCTTCTTAAAAAGCGTTTTAACGGCTGCCGAGGGTGTGGCGCCGACGCCGATCCAATACTCTGCGCGCTCTTTTTTTACGTTCACGTTTGCCGGGTTAGTCTTCGGGTCGTAATACCCTAAAATCTCGATAGGCTTGCCGTCCCTCTGATTATGTTTATCCATCACAACTATTCGATGAGTCGGCTTCTTCTTCGCCCCCATCCTTTTTAATCTGATTACAGCTGGCATTTTATTCCTCCTGAGTTATTTTTCCTTCTCTTTCCAGACTTTCGCACCTAATTTTGCTAACTTTTCTTCCAGCATCTCATATCCTCTATCCAGATGGTATATCCTATGGATATCGGTTCTGCCTTTCGCCACAAGCCCTGCCAAGACGAGTGCTGCTGATGCTCTCAAATCCGACGCCATAACGGGCGCCCCGCTTAAGTACTTCACCCCTTTTATTATGGCATTCGGCCCTTCCAATATAATATTGGCGCCCATCCTGTTCAGCTCGCTTATATGTATGAACCTTTCAGGATATATCTTCTCGGTTATGACGCTTATCCCGTCCGTCACGGTCATCAGGCTCATGATTTGGGCCTGCATGTCCGTGGTAAAACCGGGATACGGAAGCGTCGTGACATCGATCGGCCGTAATTTCTTAACGAACCTTGCCCTCAAACCATTTGGAACTTTTGTTATGCTTAAGGCCGCCTCGGTGAGCTTGTCGGCAACAGCCACGATATGTTCCAACCGCGCATTCTTTAAAGTGATATCGCCTTTGGTTATGGCTGCTGCCACCATATATGTGCCGGCTTCTATCCTGTCCGGAATCACGGAATGTTCTGCGCCGTGAAGCCTCCTGACACCTTCAACGATTATCCTGTGAGTAGCCTGCCCATTGATTTTAGCGCCCATCTTTATCAAAAAATTTGTCAGGTCGATAACTTCCGGTTCGCATGCGGCATTCTCTATAACCGTTACGCCTTTGGTGAGCGTTGCGGCCATGATAGTGTTGGCCGCGGCAAGGACGCTCGAGCCGAAGTGCCCGCCTAAATATACATTCCCGCCTCTTCAAAGTCTCCCGTCCGCAACTATGTATCCCTTCTCGACTTTTATCTTTGCCCCAAGGGCGGTCAAACCTTTTAAATGCAAATCTATCGGCCTCGGCCCTATGACGCAGCCTCCCGGAAACGACACTTGCGCGAACCTTTGTTTTGCAAGAAGCGGCCCCAGGACGCATATCGATGCGCGCATTGTGCTTACAAGTTCATATGGCGCTAAATATTTTTTATACCCTGCCGGCTCGATCGTTACCGTATCGCCATGCTGCGTAACTTTCACACCTAAATTCTTCAATATCTTCAGCATCGTCGCCATATCTTTCAGGAGCGGTATATTCCTGATAATAGATTTTTCATCTGACAGGAGCGTTGCGGCCAAGATCGGCAAGCAGGCGTTTTTGGCGCCGCTTATCGAAACCGTGCCTGCCAGTCTTCTGCCGCCTTCTATGACTAATTTATCCATCGCGCAACCATTACTCTGTCGATACTGTTACGGTCTTTTACGATATCAGTGACTTTAAGGATCCTTGAATCTTCTATGATATTTATGATGGCATTACTTTGTCCGAAACCCGTCTCCATAATCAGATATCCGTCTCTCTTCAAAAACTTCGAAGTGTTCTCTTGAATCCTTCTATAAAAATCCAACCCGTCTTCTCCTCCATCTATTGATATGCGCGGCTCCATTAATACCTCTCGCTGTAAAGCCGCGAATTCATAGCGTGCCACATACGGTGGATTGGAAACTATTATGTCGAACCCGCCTTTTATATTCTCAAATAGGTCGCTCTCTATAAATTCTATCCTATCGAAAACACCATTCAAGGCTGCATTCTTTTTCGCAACTGCGAGCGCCGCTTCAGATATATCGGAAGCTACTATTTTACAATTATGGATATCCTTTGTCAAAGCTATTGCGATATTACCGGAGCCGGTGCATAGGTCGAGAATCCTCAAACGATGTGCAATGCCTGCTGTACGCTGTATGATATCTATTGCCGTCTCGACCAGGACCTCGGTCTCGGGCCGCGGGATAAAGACGTCCTCATTGACGACGAAATCGAGTCCGAAAAATTCGGTCTTTCCCATTATATATTGAATCGGCGTATGTGGCTCTACGGTCTTCATGCCGCAACCTTCAGTTTCATCTTCCGCTCTTCCGCCTTTAATGCATCGATTATCTCATCGAGCTCGCCTTCCAATACGTCTTCCAGGTTGTGGACCGTCAGGCCGATCCTATGGTCTGTTATCCGGCTGTCAGGGAAGTTGAACGTCCTTATCTTTTCCGAACGGTCGTCGCTGCCAACCTGGGCGCGCCTTTCTTTAGAGATTTTCTCGTTCCGCTCCCGCTGCTTGATATCGAATAGCCTCGCCCTCAGCACCCTTAAGGCCTTGGCCTTATTCTTAAGCTGAGACCTTTCATCCTGACAAGTTACTACCATTCCTGTCGGGAGATGCGTTATGCGCACTGCTGAATCTGTCCTGTTAACGCCTTGGCCGCCTTTTCCGCCTGCCCTGAAGACGTCTATACGCACATCTTCCGGCTTCACCTCAAGTTCGACCTCCCGTGCCTCAGGCAGCACAGCGATTGTCGCGGCCGAAGTATGGATTCTGCCGCTCGCTTCGGTCTCAGGAACCCGTTGGACCCTATGAGTGCCGCTTTCGAATTTCAGCCTGTCGTAGACGCCTTTGCCGGAAATGGAAAATATCACCTCTTTATATCCGCCTTTTTCGGTGACGCTGGAATCGATGAGCTCCACCTTCCAATTCCTCTTGGCGGCGTATTTCGAATACATCCTTAAAAGATTGGCAGCGAAGAGGCTTGCCTCTAAACCTCCCGTGCCGGCCCTTATTTCCATGATTATATTTCTATCGCCTCCCGACTCCTCTTCCAATAGAATCTCTTCCAACCTCGATTCGGATTCTTTCATGGCCTTCTGGAGTTTGCCTTTCTCCTCCTCGGCTAAAACCAGAAATTCTTTATCATGGGTCTTTTCACTCAATACCTTCTCGAGGCCGTGGATATCCTCTTTCAGCTTCAAATACCTGTCATATTCATCAACCAATGGCTTGAGGCCGGAATGCTCCTTCGCCAAGGCCTGATATTCGGTCTTGTTTTGAATGACCTTTGGGTCGGCCAGGAGGTTTTGTAATTCCTCGTAACGCTTCTTCTTTTCCGTGATTATCTTATTGAACATCTTTATTTTGATCTTCAGGAGACTCTTCTTTTGGTTCTCCTGCCTCCTCCTGGGGCGCCTCCTCGACAGCCTTTACTTTACGCGGCCTTAGTCTTCCCGCGTATCTCTTCGTGAACTTCTCTACTCGGCCGGCTGAGTCAACCAGCTTTTGCTTGCCGGTGAAAAACGGATGGCATTTTGAACAGATATCGACATGGATATTCTGTTTTGTGGAGCGGGTGTGTATTACCTCGCCGCATACACAACTTATTGTCGTCTCTTTGTATTCCGGGTGAATATTATCCTTCATCTCCTCCTCCTCATTGGTTCATTGACATCAAAAATTCCGCGTTCGTCTTCGACTTCGACAGTTTTTCTGTCAATAACTGCATCGCCTCATCTGTATTCAGCTCATTCAGCACCTTTCTCATAAGCCATATCCGTTTGAGCTCGTCCTCATGGACAAGAAGCTCCTCTTTTCTCGTGTTCGACCGTTTTATATCGATAGCAGGATAGATCCTTTTCTGAAAGAGATTTCTATCGAGCTGTAATTCCATATTTCCTGTGCCTTTGAACTCTTCGAATATGACCTCGTCCATCCTTGAGCCTGTATCTATAAGCGCTGTTGCCACAATGGTCAGGCTCCCGCCTTCCTCTATATTCCTTGCTGCGCCGAGGAACCTCTTGGGTTTTTGCAGCGCGTTTGAATCGACGCCGCCGGATAGGATCTTGCCGGAATGCGGAACGCAGGCGTTGTATGCCCTTGCCAGGCGGGTTATGGAATCGAGTAATATCACCACATCCTTTTTACATTCCACCAGCCTCTTCGCCTTCTCCAGCACTATCTCGGCAACCTGTATGTGGCGTTCTGCCGGCTCATCGAAGGTCGAGCTTATGACTTCGCCTTTGACAGAACGCTGCATGTCTGTCACCTCTTCCGGCCGCTCATCTATCAGAAGAACTATCAACGCTGCATCGGGATAATTGGCGGTTATAGAGTTTGCGAACTTCTGTAGGAGCACCGTCTTCCCGCTGTAGGGCGGCGCTACTATCATGCCCCTCTGGCCTTTCCCGACAGGGGTCAGGAGGTCCATGATCCTCATAGATAGCTCCTGCGGTTTCGTCTCAAGGACGAACCTTTCATCCGGATACAATGGAGTGAGGTTATCAAAAAGGGTCTTCTCTTTCGCCTCTTCCGGGTTTTCGAAATTAACAGCCTCGACTTTCAACAATGCGAAATACCTTTCACCCTCTTTGGGGGGCCTTATCTGGCCGCTCACAGTGTCTCCGGTCCTTAAAGAAAATTTTCTTATCTGAGAAGGTGAGATGTATATGTCATCGGGGCCGGGAAGGTAATTATAATCCGGGCTTCTCAAAAAACCGAACCCGTCAGGCAGTATCTCCAGGACCCCCTCCCCGAAGATAAGGCCCTCCTTTTCGGTCTTGGCCTGCAGTATCCTGAATATGAGATCCTGTTTCTTTAGGCCGCTGATTCCATTCACGTTCAACTCCTTCGCCAGCTTCGTCAGCTCCACTATGCTCATCACTTTGAGGTTCGCTATCTCCATAAAAATTCCCTCCATATTTTTATCACCTGTCTTTTCGTTTCGGATCTTGCCCTGTCATTGTCTATGACAAAATCCGCCATCTTTATCTTCCTTTCTAATGGGATTTGATTTTTTATTCTTTTCAGGACCTCTTCTTTCCTTAAACCAAATTTCTTAACGGACCTCTCAATCTGTTTTGTCGTTGACGATTTGACCACAATCACTTTATCGACAAATCTCCCAAGATCGGCCTCGATTAATAACGGCGCATCTATAATAACTATTTTATCATGCCTTGACTTCTTGACGCGTTCCTTTATCTCCTTAATAACTTCCGGGTGGATTATTTCGTTCAGCTTATTCAGCTTATCTTTATCATCAAAGACTATCTCGGAAAGCGCCCTTCTGTCGATATCGCCATTTTTGTCCAGGAGATTTTTTCCGAAATTACGGATTATCCTTTTATGTGCGGCGGTTCCTTTCTTAATAAGTTTGTGAGCGATCCTGTCCGCATCGATGACCTCTGCGCCGAGCGATTTGAATATCGATGCGACGAAAGTCTTGCCTGTCCCGAAAGATCCCGTAAGGCCTATGACCAGCATCATTCACCTATTATTTTATTATAAAGCTTTATATACTCTTTTGCGGAACTCTCCCAGGAGAAGTCCAGCCCCGTCACCGATTTCACCAGCTTCATCCAGAGCTTTTTATCCTTGTAGACGGAAAGCGCTTTTTTTATCGCTTTGAAGAATTCCTCAGGAGCGGGTTCCACAAATGTGAAACCGTTGCCGCGGCCGGTCCGCGGATCGAACTCTTTAACCGAATCCTTCAATCCGCCGGTCTGCCTCACTATAGGAATGGTGCCGTATTTGAAGCTGATCATCTGGCTTAAGCAGCACGGTTCATAACGCGACGGTATGAGAAACATATCGCAGCCTGCGTAGATCTTCTGTGCCAAGACTGCATCGAACTTAAGGTTTATAGAGGCGCTTTGGGGATGGCTTTTTGCGATGCGTTCGAAGAGGATATGATATTTATTCTCGCCTGTCCCTAAAAGTAGGAGCTGGGTTTTCAAACTCAAAAGGTTATCGATCTTCTTCGCCAACAGATCTACCCCTTTTTGGTCTGCCAGGCGGGAGATCAGGCCAAATAGCGGTATGGACCTGTCCGGCTTGAGGCCCGCCTCCTTCTGCAGCAGCTCTTTATTCACATACTTATCTTCTATATTTGACGGGGAATATTTCTTGAATATCTTTTCGTCGACCTGCGGGTTCCAAACGCTATAATCTATACCATTCAAAATTCCAAACAACGCCTCTTTCCGGGTCCTTAAGACGCCTTCCAGGCCGCAGCCGAATTCCTTGGTGAGTATCTCTTTGGCATAGGTAGGGCTCACGGTGTTTATGGCATCAGAGTAGATGATGCCGGCTTTCATCAAATTCGCCTTTCCGTAAAATTCGAAATGGTCTATGGAAAATAGCGACCAATCGAGCCCTGTCTTGGGAAACTCCTCCTTGGAAAATGTGCCCTGATAGGCAAGGTTGTGGATGCTGAAGAGGACCTTCGTCTTCGAGAAGAACGGCTCATATTGATATATCGTCTTTAGATAGACGGGGACGAGCGCAGTCTGCCAGTC
>JACROW010000007.1 GCA_016214245.1 Candidatus Omnitrophota bacterium
ACTCTACACTTAGAGAAATTCCCCGAAGCGAGACTTTGCTTTTTATCCGTATGCGGAATTCCCCATACAACGCGAAGGGAAATTTTAACTATAGCCCAAACTCTTCGACCCTGTCAAGAATAATCTTAGCCAATTCTCTCTTGGATTTATGGCAGACATTGGCCCTTTTCCCGAATCTATCTATCATCAATATGTCGATGTTACTATTACCGAAAACCGTGGAACCCGCCTTAAGCCTGGTTGCGATGATGAGGTCGAGATTCTTCTCTTTTAATTTTCTTGCTGCATTCTTCTCTAAATCTTCGGTCTCGAGGCTAAAACCCACCAATATCTTATCCTTTTTCTTCATCCCGCCCAACTCTTTTAGTATATCCGGATTTTCCACCAGCTCCAATACCATATTCTTGTTTCGCCGCTTCTTGATCTTCTTTTTCGCTATAGAGAGGACCCGCCAATCCGATACTGCGGCAGTCATTATCACGCAATCCGACTTCGGAAATTCTTTCAACACCGCCCTTCTCATAGCGATGGCGCTTTCGATTGTAATCAGCCTTACAGCCTTGGGGGCCTTTAATGCCGTAGGGCCGCTCACAAGAGTTACAAGACAGCCTCTCTCTTTAGCCTCTTTAGCTATCTCGTAACCGAACTCGCCTGTAGAGTGGTTTGATATGAAACGGACTGGATCGATATGCTCACGGGTTGGTCCTGCAGTGATTAGGATGCGTCTCACTTTACAAGTCTCTTCGCTTCCTTCACTATGTCTAGCGGGTCTGCTATATGTCCCAAATCTATATGGCCGCATGCAAGGCGGCCTTTTATAGGGCCTATGAATCTATAGCCTGTCTCTTTAAGTTTCGCGATATTTGCCTGGACAATTCTATGCCTGTACATCTTCTCATTCATTGCAGGGGCTATCAAGACCGGCGCTTTTGTGGCGAATACGACGCAGGTTATTATATCATCGCATATGCCGGCCGCGAGTTTCCCTATAATATTTGCGGTTGCAGGCGCTATCAAGACCAGGTCTGCCTTTTCCGCCAAAGAGGTGTGGATAGGGTTCCATTCGTCGGGGAGTTCGAACATATCCATAATCACTTTATTATCGGATAAGGTCTCGAGCGTAAGCGGCGTTATAAATTCTTTCGCTTCCTTCGTCAAAAGAACGGTCACATCAAACGCATCCTTCTTCAGAATGCTGATGATATCGCAGGCCCTGTATGCCGCTATGCTGCCGGTGACGCCCAATATTACGGATTTGGCCTTGTTCATCATTTCTTTTCTTTCATGTGCCTACCGAATACAATAGCGCATGGAACCTCTCTAAGTATAAAGTCTAGTTTATGCGAGGTTTCACCTTATATGATATCTTGCCTTCCAATATCTCTTTTAGGGCTATCTGCGCTGGCTTCGAATCCAAGCTTGAATCGACCAACTTCTGGGCGCCCTCGCTTAATTCTATAGTCCGGCGAGATGCGAGTATGCAAAGTTTGTAGATGCTCCCTGTCTTCTTCAATAAACCATCTATAGGCATATCTTCCGTCTTCGTCCTGCTATGATTTCGCCTTCACTTACGTTCGGCGGAATGTTGCGCTATTATCCTTTTTAATCTTCTATATGCATTATCAAGACTATCGTTTATGACGCGATAGTCGTACCTCTCTTTACGCGAGATCTCTTTCTTTGCCAACCTGAGCCGGGTTGATATGTCCTGAACGGCATCCGTCATCCTCGACTGAAGCCTCCTCTTCAAGGCGGCTATCGAGGGCGGCAGTATGAAGATCTGAATGCTCTCTTTTGGAAAGGCCGCTTTCACCTTCATCGCGCCTTTCACATCTATGCTTAAAAGTATGGCCTTGCCTTGTTTTAATCTGTCGTGGATGAATCTTTTCGGCGTGCCATAAAGATGGCCGAAATTCTCTTCGTATTCCAAGAATTCGCCATTCGCTATCATATCTTTAAATGATTTTTTGGAGACGAAGCGGTAGTCGATGCCGGCCCTCTCTCCTTTTCGAGGCGGTCTGGTCGTCACGGAGACGGAATGGACAAGCCCCAGGTCATCCTCCAGCAATCTCTTACAGAGCGTTGTCTTGCCGCAACCCGAGGGCGCAGAGATTATGAATAGCCTCCCCTTCTTGGCCGTTACGCTACTCAACGTTCTTCGCCTGCTCGCGTATCTTCTCTATCTCGCTCTTTATCTCGATGACGTTCTTCGAGATCTTAAAATCGCTGACCTTGGAGCCCACGGTATTTATCTCTCTATGAAGTTCCTGCGCTATGAAGTCCAGTTTTTTACCGGCCTCGCCGTTTGCGGAGATCGTCTTCCTCAAATTGACGAGATGGTTCTTCAACCGCATCAACTCCTCGGAGATGTCGCTATTTTTAGCGAAGATCGCGACCTCCATCTCCAGCCTGCCTAAATCGATCTCGCGGCCGCCGGTCAAGTCCTTGATCCTTTCAGCGAACCTCTTCCTGTGCTCTTCTATATTCAAATGCGAGCGAGATTTTATTACGGATAGCATCCTATCTATCCTCTTCGCCCTTTTATTGATATCCGTAAATATGGCCTTCCCTTCTTTCTCTCTGTCGGAGACCAGTCTATCCAAGGCCATGTCAAGCGCCTCCTTTATCTTCGGCCAAA
>JACROW010000084.1 GCA_016214245.1 Candidatus Omnitrophota bacterium
ATCATTCTAACGGTGTCCAGGGCGGCCGAGCAATAGCTATTTTGGCGGCATTGGTTGGAGGTTATGATCGCCCAGGAACAGCAATAATACCCGATAAAAAAGGCGGTAAGCATATCGATGTCACCGCGGATGATACAGCAAAGACCACTTTGAAAAATGAACGTTTCGACGGAAAATCGTCCTATCCCTTTGCGCATAGTTCAGGTGTCTATACGGAGATATTCAGTCGCCTTGCCGAAGGGAAAGGGCCGTATAAACCTAAGATGGCGATAGTAATCTTTCAGAATCCGATGATGGCTGTTTCAGGCACAAAGACCGTAGAGAAAGGCTTCCAGAACTTAGATTTTGTGGTAGTTAATGATATATTTTTGTCCGAGACGGCGCTTATGGCTGACATTGTTATTCCGGGTACCACATATTTAGAGCGTTATGACATCAGTTCTCACTGGGTCACCTGGCCGGTTATAGCATTGAGGCAGCCCGTGGTGAAGCCGATATTTGGCCAGCCGACCGAATATGAATTTATGACTGAATTGGCTCGACGAATCGGACTGAAAGAAGGGGATGGCAAAGACATATTCTGGATCGGCCGTATGTCCGGCGAGCGTGTAGAAAATAAGACCAGATGGTATGAGGAATATATCTCTAAGGAGCTCAAAGAGGGCGCACCGAAATTGACTTTAGAGGAGATGAAACAACTGCCTGGTGCAGTCTGGATAGATAAAAAAGGGACACGCTATGAGAAATATAAGACCGAAGTGCCTGCAGAAAAAGTCGCAGAGGCGATAACAGAGGGTGAGCTAGTCTTTTCTAAAAAGAGCGATGGGACAAAAGATAAGCTTATCGGCATCGTGAAAGGCGATAAGGTCCTCCAGGGGTTTTCTACGCCGTCAGGCAAAGTCGAGTTCTACAACGCCGATTTTGCAAAGAAAAAGGATGCGTGGGGAAAGGCTGTCGACCCCTTGCCGGTTTATGAGCCGCGCGATTGGCAGCCGGATGCAAATTACCCATTTTATCTTATCAATTGGAAGGAGGCATCGCACACCCATACTCGCACACAGAATAATGCGTATCTTATGGAATTGAAACCAGAGAATCCTCTCATGGTCAACTCCGCTACGGCTGAAAAATTAGCTATCAAGGATGGTGACTTCGTCTGGATAGAATCCATCTATGGTAAAGTGATGGCTAAGGTGAAATTGACTCAAGGCATCCATCCCGAGGTGGTGGGGCTGCAGCACGGTTTTGGCCACTGGGCGATGGGCTCTATTGCTAAGGGAAGCGGCTTTTCAGATTCGCCATTGAGACCTACACGCTCCGAGCCGCTCTCTGGCCAGGCTATGAATAAGCAGTGCTGTGTGAAGGTATATAAGGCCTAAGAGATAAAGATTGCATGCAAGATCACCCCGCCTTTTTCAGTTAAAGACGGGGTGATTTTTTGCTTGTAGATTACAAATTTCTCGATTATAATAACCGGCATGAATGAGAGACTAGAGTTTGAGGGCACAGTAACAAATTTCGGCCGCAATCTTACCATCGTTACGGCAATCGTCATCCTATTTGGACTGGCCCTTCATTTTTTTACCAATCTTAACTTCTACCAGGTAATCTCCTGCACTATATTTTTAGCAGCAGTTTTAGAGACGATGGTCTTCTGGGCATTTCGTATGGGGATAGCCCTCATCTGCATCGCCACTTTACTTTTGACTAAGACCATCGACATCCCGCATCTCATCGAATTTACCAATCTGGATGTCATCCTTTTCCTAATCGGTATGATGACCATCACTGGCATGGTGTCCGAGATAGGTTTTTTTAGATGGCTGATGATTAAGATGGTAAAGCTTTCGAGATTTAAGTTATACCCCTTTGTGATACTCTTATGTTTCACTTCGATGTTCTTGGCTATGCTAGTCGACGAGGTCACCTCGATCATATTCACCACCGCTATCGTAATTGAGATATGCAGTTTGTTTGGTATGAATCCGATTCCTCTGGTGATCACCACCGTCTTGGCCACAAACGTGGGCTCTTCCGGCACGGTATTGGGCAATCCGATAGGAATCTTGATTGCGATGAAGGGGGATCTTTCCTTTGAGGATTTTTTGCATTGGGCATTTCCCGTCACCCTCTTGGCATTGATCTCTATTATATTTGTAATCCTTCTTTGGTATAGAAGATATTTCCGCGAGTTTCAAGATAAAGTGAACTCTAAAAATAAGCAAGATAGCCTGCATCTTTTCAGTGAATGGGAGGCTGTAAAAAATTTAAAGGATTTCAAGATAGGTATGGGAATATTCTTTGTGACATTGGTCTTTATCGCTCTTCACCATCGTATAGAGAATGCCTTCGGCCTCCTTCATAATACCATGCTTCTAATACCTGTCTTCATCGGCAGCGGCATCGTCTTTTTATGGAAAAGATTGAAAGCTAGGCAATATATGGAGAGAGAGGTGGATTGGCGCACATTGATTTTTTTCATGTTGCTCTTCGCCAAGGCAGGGACTTTGAAATATGTGGGAGTGACAGACATTATAGCGAATAAACTTGTGCACATTGCGGGAGCGAGCCTGCCGATATTGACTACCATAATTCTCTGGATCGCCACCCTTGGCTCCTCGGTTTTAGATAACGTCGTCTTGGTGGCAGCCTTAATTCCGGTTATTCAAAATTTCGCCTCTATGGGCATCCATATCGGTCCCTTGTGGTGGGCGCTTTTATTTGGAGGCTGTTTCGGCGGAAATATCACGATGATCGGCTCCACCGCTAATATCATTGCTTTAGGAATCTTAGAAAAAAAATGTTCTGTTGAAGATAAATGCATCAAGATAAGCTTCTTTCAATGGCTTTGGATTGGATTGGTCGCAGGAGTAGTCACTACTTTAGTAGCCCAGGTTTTTCTTCTCATCTTCTACCGATTTATGTGATGGCTACGGATCGGGAGGTGCCATGAAGGTCAAAGAGGTAATGACCAAAGTTGTGAAGAGCCTTTTGCCTAATATGGGCGCGAGAGAGGCGCTAGATGCACTTTTGAATATCGAGATAAGCGGACTGCCTGTAATAGATGAAGAGGGTAGACTTATTGGGATGTTCACAGAGAAGGATGTCCTGAAGAGCATACTGCCTACTTATTTAGAAAGCGTCGGCAAGTTTATATACGCAGACGACCCTAAGGGGATAAAGACAAAGGTTCAGGACCTCGCCAAAATAAAGGTAAAGGATATCATGCGAAAAGACGTCGTTACCGTGGGTGAGGATACAGCATTATCGGAGGTGGCGCGGATTATGCTGACGCATAAGATAAGGCGCATGCCCGTCCTGAATAAAGATGGTAAAGTAGTTGGCATAGTGGCGCGCCAGGATATCGTGAAGGGTCTTGTCTTTTGAGTATGAATAGATTTATCTTTAAGTTTTTTGTTCTATTAGCTATGTCTATCGGCTCTGGGCTATTAGGTTCGCGCATAGGCTTGAACCTTCAGCAATCAATCGCCATCTCCATATTTTCAGTCTCCATCTTGGGAACTCTCTTCTTCTGGGATTTTCGTCTGAGCTTCGCCTTTTTAGGCACGAGCGTCCTACTTTTAACTCGCACCATAGACTTGGAGAACTTGATAAAGTCCGCATCTTTGGAGGTCATCCTATTTTTGGTTGGGATGATGGTCCTAATCGGGCTACTGAAAGAATCGGGATTCTTCGCTTGGCTCATAAGTCTGATTTTGCGCATGCGGAGATTGACCGCTAAAAAATTTCTCATCTCCATATCTATCATATCAGCGCTTTTAGCGTGCGCAGTAGATGAGGTCACCTCGATAATCTTTATGGTGGCAGCGATACTTGAGATCTCGGATTATTTCGAGGTCAACCCCATACCATTTATCATCAGTTCAGTCTTAACTACAAATATAGGCTCTGCCGGCACTGTGTTAGGTAACCCCATCGGTATTTTAATCGCGACGAAATCGGGTTTGACTTTCGAGGATTTTATCCTTAAGGCATTTCCCTTGATGCTCGTCTGCCTCGCCGCCACCATAATTTTGGTCTGTCTCTGGTATCGTCGCCCGCTAAAAGAGTTCGACCGTAAGATAAAAGAGATGGGCGCAAACGACATCCTCATTAAACTCATATCTGTCCCTCCCGAGAAGAGACTCAAAATCGCACTTGGCATCTTCGGCTTTACGTCATTTTTTATTGGTTTACATCATCGTCTGGAACTTATGTGGGATTTGCAGCCGAACACCATCCTGCTGATAATTCCGCTTATATCGAGTGGATGCGTGATGATATGGAGATGGCAAAGGGCGAGGAGCTATATTGAAAAGGATGTAGAGTGGTGGACGCTTTTATTCTTTTTGCTCTTGTTTGCCCAGGCGGGGACGTTAAAATATACTGGAGCAACCGATATCTTCGCACAAAAACTTTCTTCTTTCGTCGGGCATAACCCTTTAGCCCTGAGAGGAGTTATTCTTTGGGGGAGCGCGATTGGCTCAAGCGTCTTAGATAATGTTGTGTTGGTGGCGGCATTTATACCTATAATCCAGAGCTTTCAAGGCATGAACTTCAATCTGCAGCCTCTATGGTGGGCGCTTTTATTCGGCGGATGTTTTGGCGGCAACATCACGATGGTGGGTTCAACCGCCAATATCGTGGCATTAGGCATCTTAGAGAAGGAGAAGCACTTAAAGATAAATTTTTTCCATTGGTTGGGCATAGGGCTTATTGTAGGGATAGTTACCACTGGCATAGTTTGGATATTTCTATCTTGTGTGCGATTGACCAATTAAGGAGGTGGTAGGAGTGTTTGGTATCGGGATGCCGGAGCTTTTGGTTATACTTCTTATATGCCTCTTGATATTCGGGGCGGCCAAACTGCCTGAGATAGGCAAGGCGCTCGGCAAGACTATTAATGAATTCAAAAAGGGGATGCGGGAGATAGATTCGGATTCAAAGAACGAAGAGAAGAAAGAAAATCCGCCTTCGCCAAAGAAGTGATTCTATGGAGAAAGAATTGACGCTTGTAGGGCATCTCGAAGAGCTGAGGCGCAGAATTATCATATCCCTGGCAATGCTCATCGTGGCAAGCGTCCTTGCCTTTCCCTTAGCATCGAAGGCGCTCGAGATCTTAAAAGCTCCGAGCGCAGGGCTCATAGAAAGATTAGTCTTCTTCACGCCTCAGGAGGCATTTTTAATCCATCTAAAGATTTCATTATTTATCGGCCTTGTGCTCTCGATGCCCGTGATATTATATCAGCTATGGGCGTTCATATCTCCGGCCATAGAGGAAAGGGTAAAGAGACACGGTATGATATTTTTAATTTCTTCCGTAGGGGCCTTTATCTCGGGCGCTTTATTCGGTTTTTTCTTATTGGTCCCGACAGCGCTTAAATTTCTATTGAGCTTCTCCAGGGATACCCTAGAGCCTGTCATATCGGTATCGAGCTATATGTCTTTTGTGATGGGGCTTGTTCTGGGCTCCGGGTTAGTCTTTGAGATGCCTGTCCTGAGCTACATATTGTCGAAACTGGGCGTGATAACACCGCGTTTTTTAAGGAGCAAATGGAAATACGCCGTCATACTCATATTCATCATAGCCGCCGTCGTAACACCCACTCCAGATGTATTCAACATGACGATCCGTGCACTACCGATGCTTGGATTATATGAGCTGAGCATATGGGTCTCCAAATTAGCCGGCAGA
>JACROW010000077.1 GCA_016214245.1 Candidatus Omnitrophota bacterium
CGAGAACTATCTCACTAGATTTAAAACCATCGATAAAGAGATCCGCGCCATCCGCCTCAACCGAATCGATGACTCGTCCCTTCTGGTCTATGAAACAGGATAGCCCTGTATTCGCGGCCCTCACAATATTCACCCTATTCTCAACGGCCCGGAAGACGGAGCTTTGTGCATGCTGATACGGCGCGCTTGATTTCCCGAACCATGCATCATTGGTTATGTTCACCAAAAAGTCCGCGCCATTCCTTACAAACTCCCTCGCAAGTCCGGGAAATATATCTTCGAAACAGATGAGAGACGAAAACTTAACCTTCTTGACCAATCTCCAAATCGCATCTTTATCTTTAGAACTCCTCTCGATGAAAAATTTAAAGACTGTGTAATCCCGGCCGCCAGTAAAGTCGCCTATCGGCGTCTCGGCAAACTTCTCAACGAACGAAAAGATATCCTCAAATGGTATATACTCACCAAACGGCACGAGGTGCAGTTTGTCATAACGGTCTATTATCCTGCCATCCTCTAATAATAGAATTGCGCTGTTATAATATTTATCTTTCATCACCTCATCTTCCCTCGGCGCACCTACCAGAAGCGGCGTCTTTATATCTTTCGCCAGCGTTTTCATCCTCTCTGACAAATCCCTCTCTCGCCCCAGATAACCTGGCACTGATGTCTCCGGCCATATCACCAAATCCGGCTTCTCTTTTAGCGCCTCTCTCGTAAGGCCTTCGTATTTATTTAGAATTTCGTCTCTAAAATTATAATCCCATTTTTTGGCTTGAGGTATATTGCCCTGTATTACGGCGACCTTCACCCTTTCTCCGGTAAAGATATTATTCAATCGAACATATCCGTAAATTAATGCCGACGATATAAGAAGGCCGCATATAACCATTGGTATTATAACGCGGCTTATCCCTTTAAAATTTTTGACCGCTAAGAACGCCATGACATTCGCCATGACTACTAGAAAGCTTACGCCGTATGCGCCCGTTATATCCGCTATCTGAATAATGGGGAGATTGAAACTTTGCGAATGTGCCAAAAGCGACCATCCAAAGCCAGCTGGCCCTGTTGACCGAAGCCATTCTAAAGTTACCCATGCCGCTGGAATGAAAAAGAGTAACCCGTAACCCGTAACCCGTAACCCGTAACTTGCGACTAGCCCAAAAAGTCCAAAATATAACGCAAGGTATAAAACTACCAGGATCATGCCGGGAAGTGTCACATGGATGAGCCAGTATATCGTTCCAAGAAAAAATAGTACGCCGAAAAGATAGGCAATGAGGAATGCTTTAAATGGCTTCTTGTTCTCAATTGCCAAAAATAACGGCACGAGGGCTACCCAGGCAAGGAATTCGAGATTAAAACTTGGGAAAGACAGTATTAACAGAACTGCGGACGTTATCGTAAGAATAAGCCTCATTTTCCACAGCATCTTTTATATTTCTTGCCGCTTCCACAGGGACATGGGTCGTTTCTACCGACCTTGGGAGATTCCCTTTTATATGTGGGGATATTATCTTTAGGCAGCTGGCCTTCGTAGGATGGTGCGAATCCCTCTTCCCTTCCTGAAGGAACATCCTGAAACTGACTCTTCTCTTCATGAACCAGCACCTGTCTCGAAAAGTCGAATGCTGAACTTTCCCTCTCCTCTTTAGCCGCCTTTATCTTAAAGAGATATTCCAGGGTCTCCTCTTTTATCCTCTCTATCATCTCCATGAACATGGCGTAGGCCTCGTGTTGATATTCGATCAACGGATCGCGCTGTCCGTATGCCCTTAAGCCTATGCCTTCGCGCAGGCTGTCCATAGCATACAGGTGGTCCTTCCACCTCGAATCGACGACTTGAAGCAGTATCATCTTCTCGAAAAATCTCGCCATCTCTTGGCCGAGGGACTTCTCCTTATCCTCATAGGCATTCTTCATCCGCTCTAAAACGAGGTCTCTTATCTCAGGCCTTCGCATCTCGTCCAGCTTTAGATCGCCCATTTTTACCAAGAATCTAAGCTCTAAATATTGAATGAGGCTGTTGAAGTCCCACTTATCAAAAGGCATCTTTTCGTTTAGATACATATCGAGTGAGCGGTCAACCACCTCTTCCATAATCTCATGGATGTAGTCTTTTAAATCTTCCCCGAATAAAATCTTCTTCCTCTCATCATATATAACCTCTCTTTGCCTATTCATCACGTTGTCGTACTCTAAGAGGTGTTTTCTTATCTCAAAATTATGCTGTTCGACCCTCTTCTGGGCCGTTTCAATGGCCTTTGTGATAAACGGATGCTGTATATCCTGGCCCTCCTCCATGCCTAATCTCTCCATGATCCCCTTTATCCTGTCAGAGCCGAATATCCTCATGAGATCATCCTCTAAGGATAGGTAGAACCGGCTTGAACCCGGATCGCCCTGTCTTCCTGCACGGCCCCGCAATTGATTGTCTATACGCCGCGCTTCGTGGCGTTCAGTCCCTACAATATGAAGCCCGTCCATGCCGGCAATGCCCTCCCCTAAGACTATATCCGTTCCTCTGCCGGCCATATTCGTTGCGATCGTGACAGAATATCTCTGCCCTGCCTTCGCCACTATCTCAGCCTCCATCTCATGGTACTTCGCATTCAGCACATGGTGCGGTATGTTCATCCTTTTCAGCATGGCGCTCAGACGTTCCGACTTTTCTATAGAGATCGTCCCGACCAGAACGGGCCTGCCGACCTTGTAAAGCTCGGTTATCTCCTTACATGCGGCATTGAATTTTTCCCTTTCGGTTTTATATATCACATCCGGATGATTCGTCCTGATCAGGGGTTTGTTTGTGGGAATGACCACGACATCCAGCCCGTAAATCTTCTGAAATTCCACGGCCTCTGTCTCGGCTGTGCCCGTCATGCCGGCCAATTTTTTATACATCCTGAAATAATTCTGAAATGTCACCGTGGCTAATGTCTGATTCTCCCTCTCTATCTTTACGCCTTCCTTGGCCTCGACTGCCTGATGAAGGCCATCCGACCATCTCCTGCCGGGCATGAGGCGGCCCGTGAACTCATCTACTATGATCACCTCGCCGTCTTTGACTACATAATCGACATCCCGGCCGTAAAGGTCGTGCGCCCTTACCATCTGCTCTATGTGGTGCACCCATTCAGATTGTATGTCATCGTACAGGTTCTTGACATTCAGGGTCTCTTGGCATTTCAGGACACCTTCTTCCGTGAGATGAACAGTATGATTCTTTTCATTAACTATGTAGTCTATTCCTTTCTCTATATCAAGGCCTTTGTATTTGGCCTCTATCTCATCTTTATCCGTTAACTTCTTTCCCTTTAACCTTGGATACAGCTTATTGATGATATAATATTTTTCTGTGGACTCTTCCGCAGGCCCGGATATTATAAGCGGCGTCCTCGCCTCATCGATCAAAATGGAATCGACTTCATCGACTATCGCATAGTTCAAGCCCCTTTGAACTAAGTCTTCCTTATTCACCACCATATTATCGCGAAGATAGTCAAATCCGAACTCGTTATTCGTTCCATAGGTCACGTCGCAGGCATAGGCCAGCCTTCTTGATTTTTGATCCATATCATGTTGTATGACTCCGATCGTCAGGCCTAAAAATTCATAAACCGGCCCCATCCAGTTCCTGTCCCGTTTAGCAAGGTAGTCATTCACTGTGATGACGTGAACGCCCTCCCCTGTCAATGCGTTAAGGTACACAGGAAGTGTTGCTACTAGAGTCTTGCCCTCACCCGTGGCCATCTCAGCGATATGACCATGATGCAGGATTATGCCGCCCATAAGTTGAACATCAAAGTGTCTCATATTGATGGTGCGTTTTGCGGCTTCCCGGACCACTGCGAAGCTTTGAGGCAGCACATCTTCGAAAATCTTATTTTTTAAATCTCTTGCCCTTCGCTTTATCTTTTCTTTCTCGTCAGGCGATGTAGAGCCTTTAAACGCCTCTTCCAGCTCTTTTAAGCCCTCTTTATAATCTTTATACTTTTCTCCTATCTTATTTTTAAATTCATCTGTTTTCGCTCTTAAGGAGGCGTCTGATAATTTTGATACTTGGCCCTCGAACGAATTTATAACCTCAACTATGGGCCTTAAAGGCTTCAAGGCCCTCTCATTCTGCGTCCCTACTATCTTTTTAAGTATATAATTGAACATGTCTTTACTTTTGAGTTTTGAGTTTTGAGTTTTGAGTTTTTTTCAGGTACGCCTCTATAAATGCATCCAGCTCGCCGTCCAGCACGCCTTGAGCATTGCCGGTTTCATATCCTGTCCTATGGTCCTTGACTAATGAATAAGGATGCAGGACATAGCTCCTTATCTGGCTTCCCCACGCGATCTCTTTCTTCGCCTCATACAGATTCTCCAGCTCCTGCACCTTCGCCTGTCTCTCCTTCTCATATAACTTTGCCTTTAGAACTTTGAGCGCCGTCGATTTGTTCTTGAATTGCGAACGTTCATTCTGACACTGGACGACTATGCCGGTCGGCATATGCGTTATCCTCACCGCCGAATCGGTCTTGTTGACGTGCTGTCCGCCTTTGCCGCCTGCGCGGTAGGTATCGATCTTCAGATCCGCCTCTTTAATATCAACTTGTATATCATCAGAGACTTCCGCGATGACATCCACAGAAGCGAATGAAGTGTGGCGCCGTTTATTAGAGTCGAACGGTGAGATCCTGACCAAACGGTGAACACCCGATTCTGATTTTAAATAACCGTGGGCATAATCGCCTTTCACTAGTATGGTGACGTTCTTTATGCCTGCCTCCTCACCTAAAAGCTGGTCCAGTTTTGTAAGTTGATACCCTTTCCCTTCAGCCCATCTCGTATACATCCTTAAACGCATACCTGTCC
>JACROW010000064.1 GCA_016214245.1 Candidatus Omnitrophota bacterium
TGGTGCCCGCACCAAGAATCGAACTTGGAACCTTGACATTAAGAGTGTCCTGCTCTGCCAATTGAGCTATGCGGGCGCCAAATTTGCGTGCAAATTTGATACTGAGGCAGCGTTAAGCAATCTGACGAGTAGGAAGATTGTAGCTGCCGAAGTATCTTTCTCCTTAAAAAGCAAGGAGTTAATTATATCAAGATAATAATATAATTGCAAGCAGAGTAGTTTGGTGCGAGAGGAGGGAGTCGAACCCTCAAGCCTTTCGGCATACGGTCCTAAGCCGTACACGTATTCCAGTTCCGCCACTCTCGCATGAAAATCTGGCGCGCCTGGCAGGATTTGGTCCTTCGTTCGCAGAGCTCACTTTGGACCGGCCAATTTGCTGTCGAGCATAGCTCTTTCCTCCTATTCGTCGGCGCAAATTGGCTTCAAATCCTTGACGTGCCTTAAAACACAATGCGCAAACTAACTTGTTATGGCGCGCCTGGCAGGATTTGAACCTGCGACCTAGTGGTTCGAAGCCACCCACTCTATCCGCTGAGCTACAGGCGCATTGCTCTAGCTTTATTTCTTTGGTTCCTTCTTCTCTTCGTCCTCAGAGTTTATATCTTTCACTGATTTCTTGAACTCTTTTATCGTCTTGCATAGCGCGCGGCCGATCTCCGGCAGGCGGGTCGCGCCGAAAATCAAAAGCAAGATTAGAAGGATTACTAGTAACTCCTGTATGCCAATTCCAAATATTCTCATATATACCTCCGATTTTACACAATTTTACCACATCCCGAGCGCTAAATAAAGCATTTAATCTTTCCTTCTAGGTATGATAAAATATCATTATGAATAAAAGGATATATTTTGCCCTCCTTCTCATGGGCTTCACCTCTCTTATAGTCCAAACCCTACTCATCCGTGAATTCCTAATCACCTTTTACGGAAACGAATTAACCATAGGGTTGATACTTGCAAACTGGATCATGCTGGAGGCTCTGGGGAGTACCTTGGCAAGCCGGCCTTCGCTGAAGATAAAGAGAAACAGCCTGACATATGCCCTACTACAGGCGGGTATCTCAGTGTATCTACCGCTCGGTATATTTCTTATCCGGATAATAAAAAATATGTTGGGGCTGACCGTAGGCGAAGGCGTTGGGGTCCTGCCCGTCATCTTCAGTTCGCTCTTCATATTAGCACCCTTAAGCCTCTTCGATGGTGCTCAATTTCCTTTTGGATGCCGCATGTTGTCGGATAGACAAAAAGAGGGTTCTCTAGAATCGGCCGGCAGGGTCTATATACTTGAGGCGATAGGTTTTATTTTTGCGGGCCCTCTATTCACATTCCTTCTGATTACAAGATTTAACTCTTTCTCAATAGCCTTTCTGCTCGGCCTCGTCAATCTCGTATCAGCGGCGCTTCTCTTAAAAGATACGCTTGCCGATGTTTTGACGAGGCGCTTTTCTATAATCATCAGCGCCCTTTTGATTCTCGCCGTCTTCATGCTCTTCGGCCCCGCATCGAAATTGCAGGATATCTCCGTAAAGAAAGAGTGGCGAAATCAAGAAGTCTTAAGCTATCAAAATTCCATCTATGGGAATCTGGCCGTCACCAAATCCGATCATCAATATACCTTCTATAGCGATGGTATTCCCATCATCACCACGCCCATGCCGGATACCGCCTATATCGAGAGCCTCGTCCATTTCAGCCTCTTAAGCCATCCCAACCCAAAGAGGGTCCTTCTCGTGAGCGGCGGCGCAGGCGGCCTCATAAACGAGATCCTCAAATATCCCGTGGAAAGGATAGATTACGCTGAGCTTGAGCCCTTGATCATAAAATTGATAAATGAATTCCCTACAGAATTAACCAGAGCTGAATTGTGTGACCCGAGGCTCGCTATCAAGTATATAGACGGAAGAAGATATGTACGCCTTGCGGCATCTCTGGCCCGTGATGTAAGATACGATGTGGTGATATTGAACCTGCCCATGCCTTCGACGTTACAATTGAATCGTTTTTATACGAATGAATTTTTTCAGAATACAAGAGCGATCCTTAACGAAGATGGCATATTCGCCTTTTCCCTCCCGGGGTCCTTGAGTTATATAAACCCTGAGATGCGTAAACTTAACAGCTCGATATTGAATACCCTTGAAGATATGTTTTCTGTGAATGTCATCCCTGGTGAACCCAATATATATCTCTCCTCGACCGGGAAGTTCAAAATCAGTCCGGATATTTTCTTAAAGCGCATCGAAGAAAATAAGATCAAGACAAAACTTCTGAATAGACCCTATCTTGAGGACCGCATGAAGCCGTATTGGCGCGATTGGTTCAAGAGTTCCCTCTCCGGATATAAGGCCATGAGGAAGAACCTCGACCTTATGCCTTCAGGGACCTTTTACAGCATCGCATATTGGAATGCGCTCTTCTCGAAAGGTCTGCGGGGTCTATTCATTATATTGGATAAATTGCATTTCGGAATTTTAGCCGCCATCCTTATCTTTATCGGTCTATCTTTATCGATCCTGATGACTGCAATTCCCAAATTGAAGAGGTACTCAACCGGATTCGCGATATTCACGACAGGGTTTATGGGGATGTCATTCGATCTCATCGTGATCTACGCGTATCAGTCGATCTTCGGCTACGTCTTCAGCCATATAGCCCTTTTGGTCACTGCATTCATGGCTGGCCTGACCTTGGGAAGTTCGTTCCTGAACCGCAGGATCTCAAGCATAAAGGATGACCTTGGCTGGTTCTCTAAGATAGAATTGATGATCGTCGGTTACTGTGCCTTAGCCGGGCCGCTAGTCTTATACATAAACCAGAATCCTTCCCTGAAGTTCTCATTTCTATTTTTCATTCTGTCAGGATGCGCAGGCTGTCTTGTCGGTGCGGAATTCCCGTTGGCAAATAAGATATACCGGAAAGGCAGGGCCTATTCTGAAACGGGCGGGTTACTTTACGGGCTTGACCTCTTCGGCGCGTGGCTGGCGTGTCTGGTAGTTTCCATAGCGTTCGTACCTGTGCTAGGGATATTGAAGACCTGCATTATATTGGCTATCCTCAAGATGATAAGCCTCTCACTGGTCGTCCTTAACTCCAGACGCCGGGTATGACCTTGCCGCAGGAGCCGCACTTGCCGTCGACTATCTCGTTACCCAATATTATGTAGCCGCTTCTCCTGATTATGGCCTTTTTACATCCCGGGCAATAGGTATTCTCTGCAGGATGGCCGGGCACATTCCCCACATAGACATAATTCAAGCCGACAGCTGAAGCTACATCCCTCGCCTTTTCCAGCGTCTCGATAGGGGTGGGATAGAGATTCGTGAGCTTATACTGCGGCCAAAAGCGCGAAAAGTGTATCGGGGTATCACAAGAGAGATTATCCCTTATCCAGACGCACATCTCCTTTATCTTATCCGAATCATCGTTCAGGGTGGGGATTACCAGATTTGTGATCTCAAGCCATACCTTATTTCTATGGAGTGTCTTCAGTGTATTCAATACTGTATCCAGGTAGCCGGCGCAGACCTCCGTGTAAAAATCCTGAGTGAAGCCCTTCAGGTCTATATCTGCGGCGTCGAGATACATCGATAACTCTTCTATCGGCGCCTGATTGAGAGAACCGTTCGAATGGTACATATTTCTTAAGCCTTTACTCTTTGCCAATTTTGCGGTATCGAGCATATACTCATAAAATATGGAAGGCTCCGAATAGGTGTAGGCTATGGATGGACAGCCGTTCTTTATCGTCTGTTTTACAACATCCTCGGGGAGGAGCTTTTCGTTGTAAGTCTCTTCGGGAGGGAACTGTGAGATCTGCCAGTTCTGGCAGTACTTGCACCGGAAATTGCAGCCGGCAGTGGCGATTGAAAATATCGGCGTCCCGGGAAGGAAGTGAAACAATGGCTTCTTCTCGATGGGATCGATGTGGACCGCGCACGGCAAGCCGTAAACCAAAGAATATAGCTTCCCCTCTTTCGGCTCTCTGGCCTTGCAGAAACTTCTCTGGCCATTTGAGAGCGTGCAGCCCCTCGGACAGAGCTGACACTGGACGGTTTTTTCATCTATCCTTTTATAAAATGAGGCCTCATGGATATACAGACCTTCGGTCTTTGCGGCGAATGCGTTGGCTCTAGACAGTAGGTATATAACCTCTTGAGATGCGGCTATCCCTAAACATACAAGCCCTGTCCGTTTCAAAAAGTCTTTACGCGTCATTGCCTGGCCTATCTTCCTATCTTAAAACTATCCCCGTTATCCCTGCTAAGATAATTATGATGGCGGGATGGACCTTCGTATATATGAAGAGGGTGAAGGAAATTATAACTATAATTAAGTTCCTCGGTTGAATCAGCTGATTGATATTGATAAGCTGGAAGGCCACGGCAATTATCAACGCGCACACTGCGAACTGAACTGCGTTGAATGCCGCCTTAACGCTCGATAAGTGTTTATATTTGGAATAGACCGTGAAGGCTATCGTCGCCAGGACAGCGGGCGCCAATAAGTTTCCGAGGTTCGCGAATATCGCGCCGGGGATGCCTGCTATCTTATATCCTGTGTAGGTGGCATACTTTATCGAGATGGCTCCGGGGAATATCTTGACTATGCCCAACACATCAAGGAATTCCTCCTTCGTCAGCCAATGATAGTTCTGCACCACCTCTCTCTCTATAAGCGGCAAAAAAGAGTATGCGCCGCCGATGGCAAAGAGGCCTACTCTAAAAAATGCGAGGAATAGATTTATTAATATCATCGGTGTTCCTTCCCGGCGATCATGTCGAGGCCGTGAGGCAGGCCTTCAAGGATAGCTTCCAGCGATTCCCTGGCGCCGCGGGTGCTTCCCGGCAGATTCACGATTAAGGTCCTACCCCTGATGCCGCTTACTGCCCGCGAAAGCATTGCGCGTTTGGTGGATGCGAGGCATGCCACACGCATCGCTTCCGGAATACCCGGCACTTCCTTTTCAATCACAGCTTTGGTCGCCTCAGGTGTGTTGTCCCTTACGGTAAATCCTGTGCCTCCATCAGTCAAAACGAGATCCACTTTAAGATTATCGCAATAATCAATGAGCCTTGCCTTGATCGTTGCCGGTTCATCAGGGATTATCTCGTATTTCACAACCTCACCCGGAAGCTTTTTTATAATTTCCTGAGCGATCCTGCCCGTCTCGTCCTCTCTCTTGCCTTGCGAACATTTATCGCTTATGGTAAGGACCGCGACTTTATACATAAGCTATCTCATCTCCTGGCGTTATAATGCCGCCTTTCAGGACGCGGACGAATATGCCTTCCTTCGGCATGACGCAATCGCCGGCCTGATAATAGATGTTGCACCTTGTATGGCACTCCTTGCCTATCTGCGAAACCTCAAGCAGTATCTCTTTCCCTATCTTTAATCTAGCGCCGAGTTTCAAACCTGACAGGTCTATTCCCTTAGTGGTGATATTCTCAGCGAAGTCTCCCGGCCCTACCTTCAAACCCTTGGCCCTCATCTTCTCTATGGACTCTTCTGCGAGGAGGCTCACCTGGCGCTTGCCGCCACGGTCCATATGGGCGTCCCCGACGATCCCCGAATCTTCCTTCAATTCAACGGATTCGACATTTCTCTTCTTTATGCCTTTCTTTTCCGAAATCGATACTGCCCTTATCTTACCTGACATACAGACCACTCTTTCCGCCGCTCTTCTTCAGGAGTTTTATCTCGGATATCACGATAGTCCTATCGAAGGCCTTGCACATGTCATAGATAGTGACGCTGGCCATGGCAGCTGCAGTAAATGCCTCCATCTCCACACCTGTCTTTGCACGGCCCTTAACAGTTACAATTATATCTATCGATCCCTTCTTAACTGAAAAATTTATCCCCACATATTCTATTGGAATGGGATGGCACATCGGAATTAACTCGGCCGTCTTTTTTGCAGCCATTATGCCGGCAAGCCTGGCCGCTTCCAGCACATCGCCCTTTGGCATCTTCCCTTTCTTTATCAATTGTATCACAGCTGGCTTGATAAAAACCTTAGCCCCTACCATTGCCTCTCGCAATGTTTCTTCTTTATCCGTTATATCTATCATCTTGCTCCTCACCCGCCGATCTGGCACATGCTGTAAATCTCCGAATCGCGGCCGAGCGGCGCGTTCAGCAAATTGTGCGATTCAGGCTTTGTCTCTACAGCCTCCTTAACGAGCCTTGCCAGATCCTCTTCTGAAGCGCCCGTCTCGAGCGCGCTTTTTAAATCTATCGCCTTAGACGAATGTAAACAGCTCCTCAAACGGCCGTCCGAGGTCAGTCTCAATTTATTGCATGAAGCGCAGAAGCTCTCGCTTATGGGTGTGATGAAACCGACTGTGCCGCAAAACCCGTCGATCCTGAAGACCTTGGCAGTGCTCGATCTTTCGCTATGTATCGGAGCGAGTCTTCCTAAATCGCCGCAGATCCTCTTTGCCTCGAGCGCGCTGAAAAATAGATCCTCATGAGAAGGATGATTTAAATCTGTCGGCATATACTCTATGAATCTGACGTCTATCGGCCGGGCCTTGGCCATCTTGGCGAAATTTAGTATCTCATCGGTATTAAAACCTTTGAGCAGGACTGTGTTAATCTTGAGAGTAGAATACCCGATAGATAGACAAGTTTCTATTGCCCGGAGCACCGAATTGAGGCTGCCGCCTCGGGTTATCCGCTCGAATCTTTCCGGCACTAAACTATCCAAACTGATATTCACTCTATCGAGGCCTGCTTTTTTGAGTGAAGAGGCGTGTTTGCTTAAGTTTATGCCGTTGGTTGTAAGGCCAAGTTCTTTCAGGCTGCCGATATTCTTTAGTTCCTCAATGAGTAGATGCAGGTCTTTTCTCACAAGCGGCTCCCCACCTGTAATCCTCACCTTCTCTATGCCAAGCCCTGCTGCCGCCTTCACTATTCTTTTAATCTGCTCAAAGGATAGGATTTCGCTGTGCGGCTTATTTAGGATGCCGTTGGCAGGCATGCAATATATGCAGCGCAGATTGCACCTATCCGTAACCGAGATGCGCAGGTAATTGATCCTAAAGCCAACTCCCCGATATTTGAAAAAGTTGGCTTCCTGCTCCTTTCCAAGCACGAGGAGGTAGGGTCATTTCTTTCCCTGCCCGAATCGGCCCCTATGCCATATCTTAAAAGACTTAGGCATAAAGGCTCGGAGTGTATCTATATTATATCAAACCGTCAGGATCAAGTCTACTTTTTTAATAGCCTCTTTGGCGGAAGGCTTTAAAGTGGAGCCCCTCCCCCTGACAAAAATCGCCAGGTCCGGTTTAAGATATTTCAGGACGCTTGTGCCTTCAACGATAACGCCTCTTGCTTTATTGAGTTTGGATATCGCTTTAGCGAGTCCTTCTTTAAGATGCTGGGGCCTTGATTTGAGCCATAGCACTTTCCTGGCTCCCGCGTCTTTAAAGCGCTTTGTATCCTTGCCGTCCTGTTCGATTAAATTTTTACTGCTAATGATAGAAAATTTTGAGGCGAGCTCATCGCATGCACCGCAATCTTTACCTGTAGGACATGCGCCCTCGTGTAAAACCGTGACCTTGAGGCACGCCCATCCTTTAAACCGCTCGAGCAGCCTCTCCACCACCATGGTCTTGCCTGCGCCGCTATGCGCTCCGGATACAGTTATCAGCTTCATGACTCTATCCCCAGCTTTTTCATCTCGGCATAGGAAAAATTCGGGCCGTCTAAACAGACGTATTTACCCTTCACATAACAATGTCCGCACTTACCGATGCCGCATTTCATATGCCGCTCCAAGGATGCGTATATATTATTTTCGCTAAATCCCAATTTCAGTATATCCTTAATCGATGCCCTGATCATTACTGAAGGGCCGCATAAAAAGACCATACTCTTCTTAGGATTTAGCTTTATCTGGGGGAAGAGGACACAGACGACGCCGCAGGTTCCTGTCCAATCCTCATCCGGCTCATCCACGGTGAGGTGGACTTTGGTATCAGGGGTATTCAGCCAAGGCTTAATCTCATTCTTATAAAACATGTCTTTTGGGGTCTTGCAGCCGTATATGATCTCAAGTTTTCCATATCTTTTTCTATATTTAAAT
>JACROW010000082.1 GCA_016214245.1 Candidatus Omnitrophota bacterium
CAGCCTCAATGGCGGTATCTCCATATAAAAGGAGGGCGAATCGCCGGGCAAGACTTTAGACGAGAGGTACCCTATCAAAAGAAAGACCAAACTCACCACCCCAACCCATACCCATAGTCCTCTGGGGTTACCTTGCAATAATGACAGGATCACGCCTAACTGCGCTGAACATGGAACCGCTAAGTCGAGTAATATTGTGGCTATGATCCTCTCTCTTTTCGTCGGAAGTGTCCTCGTCACCATCGTAGCCATGGTGTCGCAGCCCAGCCCTAGGACCATCGGAATAACTGCCCTGCCGGTCAGGCCTATCTTCTTAAAGACCCTGTCTATAAGGAGGGCGAGCCTTGGGAGATAGCCTGTATCCTCGAT
Source organism: Candidatus Omnitrophota bacterium (assembly GCA_016214245.1). Taxonomy (GTDB): domain Bacteria; phylum Omnitrophota; class Gorgyraeia; order 2-01-FULL-45-10; family 2-01-FULL-45-10; genus JACROW01. The sequence continues at coordinate 370 of JACROW010000082.1, forward strand.
GATAGCGAAGGCGATGAAGAATGTGGTGACGATTGGCAATATAAGAGCGACTGCATATCTTATACCCAATGTTATCACCCCGTATTCCCCTACAAAGAGTTCTTTTATGACCTGCCATGGTATGATGAAGTTTACGCCTTGGGTTATCCAGGGGTTGATATTTTTCTCGAAGATATCGGTCTCGATAAAATCGACTACCGTACCAGCGCCGAACTCTCCCACAAACTTATAGATGCCATAATAAAGTATGAGAAGAAGTATGGGGATGCCGCTTAAAGGGTTTATCATTAAGCGGCTCAGCCGCTCCTTCCAGGACAATCTCGCTTGAGGCAGATGCTCTACTGACGCGCTTACTATACGATTGACCTCCTCCTGCCGCCTCAGAGCTATTATATACGGCAGTGGTTCGCTGAAATGCGCCTTGGTCTGGTTTATAATCTCTTTTATCTGTAGAGCTATATCAGGCTCATTAGCTTCCACTAAGGAGATTATCTCTTCGTCCTCCTGTAGCAAGAGTAAACCTATCGAACGTTTCGATATGCCGTAATCGCCCTTGAGAAGCGACTCTATCTTTTCGATCGCTATCTGTAATATATCGACCTCGTCTCTAATCCTTTGCTCTGCCATAACCTTCGATCTTTCCCCTTAATATATCTATACCCCGGCCTGTGGTGGAGACTGTTGCGATGACCGGAACCTTCAACTCCTTTTCTAAATGCTGGATGTCAAACTTCATCCCTATCCCCTCTGCCTCATCTACGCTATTGAGAACCAATATCACAGGAAGACCTGCCTCGATCAATTGAAGGGTCAGGGCCAGCATCCTCTCTAAATTCTTGGCATCAAGTATATGTATCACGACATACGGTTTCTCTTTAATCAATAAGTTTCTCGCCACCCGTTCTTCTTCCGTGATGGGCAATAGCGAATACATACCCGGGGTATCTATCACCTCAAACTCTATCTCACCTATCGTGGTCCGCCCGCGAGAGACCTCTACCGTAGTGCCTGGATAGTTAGAGACGGTAACGTAAGCGCCTGTAAGGCGATTGAACAAGAGAGACTTGCCAACGTTTGGACTGCCGACGATTGCTATCTTCTTTAAAGCCATTTCGCTCACTTCGTTCGCGGAACCATCTTAAGTCAAACTATGGTCTGGTTTGAAGATTCGTCCTTTAAAATGAAACTTGAAAAAATTTGCCTGTGAAGAACCGGTTGGCGCTTACTATTATATCAAAATTTTCTATGATAGTATATTTTAGAATGGTATACCAACGAGTAACCTCACTTGTAGGTCGTCACTCCTCCTATTCAACCCTCCGACTGCTCCGATCGTCGCCCAGAGCTTCTTTGTAAACCATGCGAGGGTCGGGCCGATATAATATTTCCTGTCTGTGTAATTGCCCTTACTTTCTATTCCGACCTTGAAATTCGTCAGGATCGGATAACTTACACCCAAGGCATATTCATGTTCAGTCTTCCCGCCGCCTTCGAGCTCCTGTTTATATATTTGATTATAGGCGATGTTGAAATCCCAGATATCCTTGGCAAGTATGACCTTTCCTTCGAATACATTAGGCTTTTCAAGGTTGTCGTTCCTTATATATTCAAGGTATAGCAATGTATCTACAGGCAGTTTATCCTTTTCCAGGATTCTGTACCTCGTCCTGATCTTAAATCCATCATATTCAAATGTATTGGACGCGTCTGTGTTCGACTGTTTGAACTGCTGATACATGCTTATGTCCCAGTGGTCTGTAATGCCGTATTCGAGCTCGACCCAGTGTTTCCACGTATTCGGTTTCGCCTTTTCGATATTCTTCTGCTCCTCTGTCAGATAGTACTCGATCTCAGCATGGCCCTTCGGCATAGTCTGATACTCGTATGTCCAGACGTAACTACGCCTATCAGCGTATAGATCTTGAGCCAGCCCCAATATTATAAACGAACCGCATAACAAACCAAACAACTTTTTGATATCCATTTGAAACGCTCCTTTCTATTGAAATTGATTTTCAATAATAACCCAAAAAATATATCTACTATGAGCACCTCTTGCATAGCCCGAATATCTGAAGTCTGTGCCTCATCGGGGTGAATCCGTGCTCCCGGCTCAAGCGCTCCTGCAACTCTTCGATCTTTGGCTTCATGACTTCTATAAAGGCGCCGCATTTCGTGCAGATGAGGTGGTCGTGGTGCTCATGGCCGTATTTGTGCTCAAACCTCAATATGCCGTCACCGAAATCTATCTCCCCGCAAAGGCCGCTCTCTGACAAGAGTTTCATCGTCCTATAGACGGTGGTATACCCTATCCTCTTATCATGCCGCTTGACAAGCTTGAAGAGCTCATCTATGGAGACGTGTTTCTCGGTCGAAAGAAAGATATTGAGTATCTCCTCTCGCTGATGCGTATGCCTCAGGCCCTTCGACCTTATGAATTCGTCCAATACCGCAAGCTCACTCTTCATATCGACCCTCTTCACTATTCGCCTTACTATTGAAAATGATTTTCAATTATACCGCACAGGATTTATTTGTCAAGCATTTTTTTTAAATTTTTTTATGGCTTGGTTTTTGAGCTGGCTATAGGCCGCGGCCGATGATATATTCTACGAGGTCCACGATCCTCGAAGAATATCCCCACTCGTTGTCATACCATCCGAATACGGTGGCGAGAGTATCTCCGACTACTTTTGTGGAAAGTGCGTCTATTATGCAGGATTTTGGATTGCCGTTGAAATCGCGGGAGACGAGCGGCTCCTCGCACATCTCTAGGATCCTTTTCATCTTATCACTAGCGGCGGCCTTTTTGAAGGCATCGTTTATGGATTCCGCTGTCGCCTTCTTTTCCAACTCCGCGTTCAGGACGACCAAGGATACGTTCGGCGTCGGCACCCTTATCGCAACACCATCCATCTTGCCTTTGAGTTCCGGTATTACCAAGCCTATGGCTGCGGCAGCGCCTGTCTTCGTTATGATTATATTCTGCGCTGCGGTCCTGGCGCGCCTAAGATCCTTGTGCGGAAAGTCCAGGGTTACCTGGTCATTGGTGTACGAATGTATGGTTGTCATGTAGCCGCACTTTACACCGAAATTATCAACCAGGACTTTGCCTATAGGCGCAAGCGCATTCGTGGTGCATGAGGCGTTCGAGATTATATTATGCTTTTTAGGATCGTACAGCTCTTCGTTGACGCCGATACAGAACGTTCCATCGTCACCTTTCGCCGGAGCGCTTATTATTACCTTTTTTGCGCCGCCGCTAGTCATGTGGACCTTTGCCTTATCTGCCTCCGTGAATCTTCCTGTGGATTCGATGACGATCTCAACGCCCATATCTTTCCATGGCAGTGCCGCAGGGTCTTTCTGCGAGAATACCTTTATGCCTTTGCCGTTTATCGTTATCGTAGATTCGTTCTTCGCCTTAACTTCACCGGGGAATATACCGAATGTGGAATCGTATTTAAAAAGGTGCGCTAAAGTCTTCGTATCCGTTAAATCGTTAATGGCGACGAACTCGAAACCCTTTGAATTTAAGCCCGCCTTCATCACGAGCCTTCCTATTCTTCCAAAACCGTTAATGCCAACCTTCACTACCATCTTAAGTACCCTCCCCCCTATATCTTTTCCATAATGGGCTTCTTCTCTATGGTGACACCCAATAGATTCTTTGCCGCTATATCCGGCGGCACCGGATTTATATAAAAGCCGCTTCCCCATTCAAAACCGGCTAA
>JACROW010000083.1 GCA_016214245.1 Candidatus Omnitrophota bacterium
TCTGAGTTCGGGATAAACGTCGAGAATAAAAAAGATAACGAAATAGCATTGCAATTAGGGCAGAAGGTTCTGGAAGAATTCGGGAAGCAGGAAGGCGAGCTTGTATTTGTCAAGCGCGCGCCAAAAAAACAGCAGGATATATGGAAGGCCCAGAATATAACCCCGCGCGGGATAGACAGGGAGGTAGTAGAGACGCTAGCGAGGACGCATGAGGGCATGGATCAGGAGTACAAAAATCTGGTCCAGACAACGATGCGGGTTTCCCTGGCTGATGGCTGGGGCGGCTCGATGATCGCGACAGAGCTTTCGGATATATTGTTCGGCTCTCCGCAACCAATAAGGGGCAGGGCCAATCTCGGCGTTCTCAAAGAAGACGAAGTCAATGTGATAATACATGGCCACGAGCCTACGCTGGCCGATGTTATAATAACTGCCAGTCAGGATAAAGAAATGCTGGAGCTGGCAAAGTCGAGCGGAGCGAAAGGGATAAATATAGCGGGCATATGCTGCACTGCTAACGAAATGCTCGTCAGGCGCGGCCTGCCAGTAGCCGGGAATTCTCTGCAGCAGGAGTTGGCAATATTAACAGGGGCGGTCGAGCTAATGGTGGTGGACATTCCACTTCCATACGAAAGTCATATCAACCTCTTCTAAGGCGTCTCTACCCGGAGTTGAACCAATAGCATTTCACGAGGATAAGGCGCTTGATATTGCAAAGCAAATTATCAAAACGGCAATAGAGAATTACAAGAATCGCGACCCGAAAAGAGTAAATATACCGAAGGAATCGATGGAGCTCGTTGCTGGATTTACAGCGGAGAATATATTTTACCACTTAGGCGGCAAATTCAGGGGCTCATATCGACCTCTGAATGAAAACATTCAAAACGGCAGGATAAGAGGTGTCGCAGGCGTAGTCGGCTGCGACAATCCGAAGATGGGGAGCGGCGCCTATCATGTCGCATTGGTCAAAGAGTTGATTAAAAATGATTGTTTGGTAATTCAAACAGGATGTGCGGCAATCGAGTGTGCTAAAGAAGGGTTGTTGAGGCCGGAGACTGCATTTGAGATTGCGGGTGATGGATTGAAAGAGGTCTGTAAAGCCGTCGGGATACCGCCGGTTCTCCATGTCGGCGCCTGTGTCGATACAGGCAGCCAGCCATTGACGGATTACATAACGAAGGATATCGAAAAGCTCGTCGGAGGAAAATGGGCATTTATCGAAGACCCTCTTGATGCAGCCCATGCTATGATAGCGCATATAGATAAGAAGAGGAAGGTATTGAAACTGCAGCCGATGCTCTATACTCAGGCATTTCCGGCTCAGGTGTGATTGGGAATGAATCAATCGAAGAAGATATTTTGCGACATAACAAAATGCATTGCATGTAGAACGTGCGAGCTTGCATGCGCGGTTGAGCACTCGACGACAAAGGACTTATTTTTAGCGATGCTTGAACGGCCGAGGCCGAGGAAGCGCACATTTGTTCATTTCGTAGAGAGAAATGTCTCGCATTCGATAGCGTGCCAGCACTGTGAAGACGCGCCTTGCATAGAGGCCTGTATGTCGAGTTGCATCAGTAAGGACGAGAAGACGGGAAAAGTGGACATAGACCGCTCGCGGTGCGTTGCATGTTGGATGTGCGTAATGTCCTGCCCGTTCGGCATAATATCGCGCGAGATTGATGACAAGAATAAAGCAGTAAAATGCGACCTATGTCCGGATAGAGAATGTCCAGCTTGTGTCGATGCCTGTCCTACGAAGACTCTTTCATATGAAACGAGAGACGAATTTTTAAAACGAATAAAAGAAAAAGAAACAGTTTATGCGAAAAAATAATGTTTATGTAATTATAGGAAATTCTGCAAGCGGCCTTGCGGCCATAGAGTCTATTAGACGCATCGATAAGTCTTCGAAGATAATTAATATTTCCAAAGAGCCGCATCAGCCGTATTCCAGGTGCCTATTGAGTTATTATCTGGCAGGACAATATGACAGGGATATCCTTTGGATCAGGCCCGATGATTATTACTCGAAATTTGGAGTCGAACCATTATTGAATAAAGCTGTTACAGGAATCGATATTAAGGCCGGAATTGTAGAGATATCAAACAAGAAGAAGATAGCATTCGATAAATTATTGATAGCAACAGGAGCTTCCGCAAAATCCATCGATATTCCTGGTGCTGATAAAAAGGGCGTCTTCGTTTTGAGGACGCTCGAAGACGCTGATGGAATATTGAAGATGCTGCCCAACGTTAAAAGGGTCTGTATCCTGGGCGGAGGGCTTATAGGGATGCGCGCGGCATACGCGCTGAAGAAGCGCGGGACAGCGGTCCACGTTATAGTGAAATCGGACCACATATTCTCCCAGATGCTTGACAGCGAGGCGGCTGACATTATGAGGCGGCATCTCGAGGCCAACGGTATTGATATTTCAACCGGATTAGAAGCGAAAGAGATAACGGGTAAGGGCTCTGTTAAGGGTATAGTATTGGATGATGGTAATCAACTCGACTGTGAGCTCGTAATAATAGGTAAGGGTGTATCCGCAAATCTTGATATTGTTAAGAGTAAGGTGAAGACCAATGCCGGTATATTGGTGGACGAACATCTCGAGACCGATAAAAAAGGCATATATGCCGCAGGCGATGTGGCTCAAGCCTATGACATATTGGAAGAACGAACTAACATGAACCAGATATGGCCGATAGCTATACGCCAAGGTAAGATCGCAGGATTGAATATGGCGGGCGAGGATACTAAATACGACGGTTCTTACGGAATGAACTCTCTTGACTTCTTTGACCTCGCGGTCATGTCATTCGGCCTTGTCAAGCCTAAAGGTGACGAATTTGAAGAGTTGATAGCTATCGATACAAATAGGGTCCTCTATAGAAAAATTGTCTTAAAAGGTAATAGGATAGTTGGCGGTGTGTTGATAAATGATGTGGAGCGGCACGGTATATTATTGAACTTGGCACTGCAGAAGATCGACATAAGCGACATCAAGGATATATTGATCGATGAATATTTTGATTTCGGGAAGGTGATTCCGTTAATAAAGCGGCAATCGAGAAAATTCATAAGGCCAGAGTATAGAGACACAGCGGAGGCTTATCAAAATGTCTAAGATAATAGCCACAAAAGCAATTCGCGGCGCGCATAAGATAGTTCAAAGAGCAAAAGAAGAGCTGACAAAGGCGATAGATGAATCGGGCATAGATTCACCAGTAGCATTCCCCGATACAAATTACTATCTGCCGTTCGCATACGCAATGCTCGGGATCAAGGCTCAAAAGGCAAAGGACCTATTGGAGATATTAAAATATGCCGAATCGTTATTGCCTCCGATTCCATCTGAAAATGTTTGGCTTCCGTATCTTGGCCCAACCCTTGACGCAGGCATGGCTACGCTTTTTGCAGAGGAGATAATAGAGGTATTGAAATATTCTCTTGGCAACGCCGTAACGCCAACCAATGACTATTGGGTTGGCTTCACTACAGACGCAATCCTGCGTGAACAAGGGATAAAGTTGGTTGATGGCAGGATGCCGGGTTTCGCGGCAATAGTCGGTGCTGCACCGACAAACAAAGAAGCCGTGAGGATAATCCGCGAGCTTCAGGAACGCCGCATTTTAGTTTTCATGTCAGCCACCACGGATGGCAAGTGCATAGCCGAGCAGTTGAATGAGGAAGGGGTACAGATGGGTTGGGATACTTTTCTAGTGCCGCACGCTAGAGACATATCATCCACCGTATATGCGCTGAATTTCGCGGCCAGAGCTGCTATGACATTCGGCGGCATAACCCCTAAAGGCATGAAGGAAGCAAAGGAGATATTGCTTTATAATAAAAATAGAGTGCATGCATTCGTCCTCGCACTCGGAGATGTGGATGACGAGAAACACGCTACAGCAGCCGGCGCCATCAACTTCGGTTTTCCAGTCGTCGCAGATACAGATATCGACCAGATACTTCCAACCGGGATATGCCGCTACGAGCATGTGGTCTCACCTGTTGGTCGCGAGAAGATGGTCGATAAAGCGATAGAGATCCGGGGCTTGAAATTATCGATCGATAAGCCGAATATCCCGGTGCCATACGGCCCTGCATTTGAAGGCGAACGTGTGAGAAAGCCTCAAACCGCATGCGAGATAGGCGGAAAGTTTTCAAAGGCATTTGAATTTTTAAGACTAAAGAAATCAGAAGATGTCGAGAATGGAAAAGTTGAGGTGATAGGACCTGAATTGGACGCAGTCCCTGAAGGCGGCGCCATTCCATATGCGATGATCGTAGATGTTGCAGGACGAAAGATGCAGCCGGATTTCGAATCAGTTCTCGAGAGGAGATTTCATACTTTTCTTAGCGAGGCGATGGGCATAATGCATACCGGGCAGCGCGATATGGTATGGATACGCGTAAGTAAAGAGGCACGTAAGGCAGGCCTATTGTTTAAGCATTTCGGGGTCATAATCCATTCGAAGCTCCTTCACGAATTCCCGTCGATAGTAGATAAGGCCCAAGTTCAAATATATACAAAATTGGAGGACGTGGAGCGATTGTTGCCAGAGGCATTGAAGGTCTATGATGAAAGAGACGCCAGGCTCGCCGGCATGACAGACGAGAGCGTAGATACGTTCTATTCCTGTAAGCTTTGCCAGTCATACGCGCCCACGCACGTTTGCATAATAAGCCCTGAGAAATTAGGCTTATGCGGTGCATATAATTGGCTTGATGGTAAAGCGGCCTCCGAGATAAATCCGCTTGGCGGGAATGAGCCGATTCCAAAGGGCCAATGTCTTGACCAGGTTAAAGGCGAATGGGCGGGCGTCAATGATTATCTATACCAGAAGTCGAACAAGACGATATCGAAGATCAGCATGTACTCAATAATAGATTCGCCATCAACGTCCTGTGGATGTTTTGAATGCATATTGGCTGTCATCCCAGAAGCAAATGGTTTGATGGTGGTGAATCGCGGATATTCTGGGATGACACCATGCGGGATGAAATTTACAGTCCTCGCAGGTTCGGTTGGCGGCGGGAATCAGACGCCCGGTTTCATGGGGGTCGGCAGGCTCTATCTGACGAGCAAAAAATTCGTCCTTACCGAAGGCGGTTTAAAGCGGCTCGTTTGGATGACGAAAGAGCTTAAGGACGCCTTGACGGATAAATTGAAGAAGCGGTGCGAGGAGATGGAAGAACCTGACCTCTTCGACAAGATTGCGGATGAGACGATAACGACGGATGCGGCGGAGCTCGCAGAGTATCTGAAGAAGGTGAACCATCCGGCGCTCTCCATGCCGCCGATTATGTAAGGATAACATATGGCGCTGTCGGGATTAGACATATATAAGCTGTTGCCGAAGACGAACTGTAAGGAATGCGGATATGCGACGTGTCTCGCCTTCGCCATGGCGCTCGCCCAAAAGAAGGTCTCGCTCGACAAGTGTCCGCATGTGACAGCGCAGGCAAGGCTAGCGCTTGAAAGTTCGAGCCAGCCGCCGATAAAGTTGGTTACGATCGGCACAGGTGAATCTAAATT
>JACROW010000071.1 GCA_016214245.1 Candidatus Omnitrophota bacterium
ATCGCTCAAGCCGTTTATCACAGGGACGGCCGCGAATCTGGCAAGTTCCTTTACGTCTTCATGCCTATACGTCCTCGCTACTATGCCATCCAGATATCTCGACAATACGCAGGCCACATCCTTGACAGATTCCCTTCTTCCCATCTCTATCTCGCTTGGCCCCAGATAGATCGCATAGCCGCCAAGCTGAACCATCCCTATCTCGAAGGATACCCTTGTCCTGTTGGATGGTTTTTGGAATATAAGGCCTATGGATTTACCCTTTAGCGCATCGGAATATCCTGACCTATTCTTTTTAACATCGGCCGTGAGGTCCAGGATCTCGTTTATATCCTTAACCGTCAAATCGCTTACCGCAAGCAAGTCTTTCTTCATCTTTAAACTCCGGAAAATACCTTATCCAGTATGGCAATTGCCCTGTCTGCCTCTTTCTTCGTCACCGTAAGAGGCGGCATTATCCTTAAGACCGTGTCCTGTGTACAGTTTATCAGGAGGCCTGCTTTTAAACACTCCTTATAAATATCTTCACCTTTTACGGTCAGCTCGACGCCTATTATAAGCGCCATCGTTCTTATCTCTTTTATAAAATGATACTTCTTCTTTAATCCTTCCAGCCTTACCCTCAAATATCTTCCCATCCTGTTAGCATTCTGTAATAAATTTTCCTTTACGATAGCTTCAAAGACCGCTAAGCTGGCAGCGCAAACAAGAGGCGACCCGCCAAACGTAGAGGCATGTGTGCCGGGCGTAAGGATGTACTGGAACTTACCCCTCACAACGCAGGCGCCTATGGGCACCCCTCCGCCCAACGACTTGGCAAGCGTCATGATATCGGGTACTATCCCGTAATTCTGATATGCAAACATCCTGCCTGCCCTGCCCATGCCGGTCTGGACCTCGTCAAGTATCAAGATCAAATCCTTCTCATCGCAGATACGCCTTAAATTCTTCATGTATTCTTGTCTGGCAATATTTATCCCACCCTCACACTGCACAGGCTCTAACATTATAGCGACTGTATGCTCGTTTACAGCTTCTTTTATCGCTTCCAGGTCATTAAACGGAACATGGATAAAACCCGCCGGCAGCGGCTCAAAGCCCTTCTTCACCTTATCCTGGCCTGTTGCTGTTATCATCGCAAGCGTCCTGCCATGGAAGGACTTAAGGCACGTTATAACTTCTAACCTTCCGGTCTTATGGCCGTATAACCTCGCAAGCTTGATCGCCGCCTCATTCGCCTCGGCGCCGGAGTTCCCGAAGAAGACCTTCCCGGGAAAAGAATTCCTTATTATAGTTTCTGCCAACTTTGCCTGAAGTTCACTGTAATAATTATTTGAAACATGCAGAAGCTTCTTCGATTGCCTATTTATCGCCGCAACAACCTTCGGATGGCAATGGCCTATTCCCGATACTGCCCATCCAGGAAAGAAAGCTAAATAGGTCTTACCGTCTATATCCCAAACCCTTGCGCCTTTAGCCTTTTCAAGGCATAAGGGGACTCTTTTATACGTATTCATGATGTACTTATCGTACATCTGAACTATCCTATCGGTATTCTTCATTTCACGATCTCCGTACCGATACCTTTATCGGTGAACATCTCCAATAAAAGTGCATGCGGTATACCGGCGTCAAGGATGTGTGATTTTTTGACGCCGCCTTTTATCGCATTGACGCATGCTTCTGCTTTCGGTATCATCCCGGAATCTATGATACGATTCTTTATGAGGCGGGTCACATCACCCGCCCTGAGCGTATGATACAAGGTGCCCAGAACGTTCTTATCCCTCATTACCCCTCTCACATTTGTAAGAAGCACAAACTTCTCAGCCTTTAATGCGACTGCGATCTCGCTTGCCACATCGTCAGCATTTACATTATATAAATTTCCATCCCTCCCGATGCCTATAGGGTATATGACGGGGATTATATTATCCTCTATCAATCTTTTTACAACAGTGGTATCAACAGAGGTGACTTCGCCGACGTAACCCAGATCCGGCCCTGACCTCATCCTCTTAACCCTTATGAGATTATTCTCTTTGCCGCTTAAGCCAAATGCCTTGGCGCCCATGAGACTCAATGTCTTCACGATAGTTCTGTTTATGATGTGCAATGCCCTGTCGATTATATGAACTGTCTGGCTATCCGTGACACGCCTGCCCTGAATGAATTTAGGCGACAATCCGGCCTTCTTCATCATCCTCGATATGAATGGGCCGCCGCCGTGGATAAGAATAGGCCTCATGCCGGCGTAATTCATGAAGATGATATCTTCGAGGATCTTCTTATCGATCCCTTTTCCATCAACTGAAGAGCCGCCGTATTTGATGACGATCGTCTTCTCAAAGAACTTCTTTATATACGGCAGGGCCTCGATCAACACATCGCTTTTCTTGATCGCGTCCCTCATGTTGAATACTCCGCGTTTATCTCGACGTACCCCTTTGAAAGGTCGCAGGTCCATGCCGTCGCTTTAAAGGCGCCGCTATTCAAATCGACTTTTATGTAAATCCTATTTTTCTTAAAAAGCGCCTTCGTTTTATCTCTATTGTAATTTACACAACTCATCCCTTTTGACATCACCTTGACATCGCCCAGATATATGTCCATTTTGTTCGGATCAAAATCGACCCCGCTTGCCCCGCAGGCGCCGGCGATCCTTCCCCAATTCGGGTCCTCACC
>JACROW010000042.1 GCA_016214245.1 Candidatus Omnitrophota bacterium
CTATAGAGATGCACCCTACCAAATTTTTCGGCGCCTGTCGTGGCGGAACTTTCGGGCGTTGCTGAAGCGAGGATGGCCAATCCGAGCGAGCGGCAAGCGGAAGCAATGCCCGAAAGTAGCCGCCTGCACGCTGAAGCCGAAAAATTTATCGCTTCCTGTGGAACAAAAGTCCGAATATGGTCCAGCTTATGATAAGGAGCGAGGCACTTATCGCAACGCTGTTCAAAATGAGAATCTTCTTGTCTATCGAGCCCTTCTCGCGCTTGAGAATCTCCAATATATACTCATCTTCTGAATTCTTGAGCACCTTGCCAGATTTAATCTGGCTAATCAACATCGCCTTTGACTTATTTTCTATGGACGATGCCCGTTTGATCATGGGAAATCCGATTATCGCGTAATTGAATGCGAGAACTATCAGTAGCGTTATGCCTATCCATATCCTTGCTTTACTGGTCACGGCCACCTCCGACTATTTCGATTACCCGCTCTACGACCTGATTGATGGTAAGCTTGCCTGTGTCTATTGTGTGGTCAGCCTTGGCATAGAACGGCGCGCGCTTTGCGAGGAGATCCCTTATCTTCCGCTTTGGGTCCTCGACATTGAGTAGCGGCCTGTGCTTATACTTTTGTGTCCGGGCCATTATCGTCTCATCATCCGCAGTGAGGCATATCACCACGCCGTGCGATTTCAGATTCTCCATATTCTTTTCGCGAAGCACTACTCCGCCACCTGCATCTATTACAACGTTCTCCATGTCTGAGACTTCCCGCACGACTTTGCTTTCGATATCTCTAAAATATTCCTCGCCGCTTTTAGTGAATATCTCGTTTATCGTGCGTTTCTCTTTCTTTTCTATCAGATCGTCCGTTGAGACATAGCGCATCTTCAAGCGATTGGCCAAAGCCGTCGCGATCGTCGTCTTGCCGCTTCCCATAAATCCAACGAGGACTATATTCTTCATTCCAATGCTTTCAGAATTTCTTTACCTGCGCGATATACCCTTTGTAATTCCTGCGCATCTCCTGAACCGAATCCCCGCCGAATTTCTCGATAACTGCATTTGCTATCTCGATCGCGCATACGCTCTCGCCGATAACGCCTGCCGCAGGGACCGCGCATACATCGGAGCGTTCGACCGCTGCCTTTACAGGTCTCTTCGTTTTAACATTCACACTTGAAAGCGGCTTCCTCAAGGTTGATAGGGGCTTCATCACCGCTTGTATTACAATATCATCCCCGTTCGTCATACCGCCCTCGATGCCGCCTGCGTTATTGGTCTTCCGGTAGAACCCTCTCTTTTTATCATAGAATATCTCATCGTGAACCATAGAGCCCTTACGATTAGCGGCCTCAAAACCTATCCCGAAACTTACGCCCTTGATCGCCTGGATAGACATAACGGCTCTTGCCAAATTAGCATCTATCCTTCTGTCCCACTGGGTATAACTTCCGAGTCCTGGAGGAACCCCCCTGCTTAGCGCACCTCACGCTGGATCTTTCAGATATTGCGGCGATCTGATTCATGCCGAGTCCGCTCGCATCAGACGCTATACCGCCTATCACAATAACATGGCTTAAGATCCTTATATCGAATTCGGCCACTAAGATTTTGGCAATGGCTCCGGCCGAGACCCTTCCTACAGTATCCCTTGCGCTCGAACGTTCCAGCACATTCAGCACATCTGTGAAACCGTATTTCAATGCGCCTGCTAAATCGGCATGGCCTGGACGAGGATCGTGGATGATGGGCAGTTTATCGATCGACCGGTCGACATTTTCAACCATCATCGCGATCGGGCTTCCTATGGTCAGGCCTCTCCTCAAACCGGACATAATCTGAACCCTGTCCGATTCTATCTTCATTCGTTTACCACGGCCATAGCCGAACATGCGCCTCGAGAGCTCATCATCTATCTTTCTTTTATCGATAAGAAGTCCTGCCGGCATGCCGTCCAGTATCGTTAACATGCACTTCCCATGCGATTCACCACTTGTTAAATACCGCAGCATAATAACCTCCTTTTGATACCATGATGCTTTTTAATAAAATCCGTAAAATAGTAATTGCAGAATCCGCTCGCCCCACAAAATTGAAACCAGGGCCCCTAAAGATAGATAGGGCCCGTACGGAATGGTTTGGCGGCCGTACTTAACCTTTAGGATTATGCCGACTACCGAGCCGAATACCGGGGCTATGAAAAAAGTGAGCAGGACAAGTTTCCATCCCAGAAATGCACCGATCATAGACATCAACTTTACGTCTCCGCCGCCCATCGCCTCTTTTTTGAATACGAGCTCGCCGAAAAACCCCATGAGATATATGCTTAAACCTCCTGTCAATGCGCCCAGGAATGAAGCGAAAAGACTGCCTACCCGCACGCCCTCCCCGAAAAGCGAAGGAAATGCCAGGGCCAGCCCGAGGCCGAGCGCGATGCCGAAAAGCGTGACTTCGTCCGGTATCTCCTGAATCTCGAAATCAACGAATGTCGCTATAATCAATCCGCAGGATAAGATCGAATACGCGAAAAATTTTGCTGTCAGTCCAAATGTGGTTGACAATAATAAAATCGTTCCCGCGGTTAAAAGTTCAACCATAAAATATCTGAAAGATATTTTGGATTTACAAGATCTGCATCTTCCCTTCAATACGAGATAGCTCAGGATCGGAATATTGTCATACCAAGAAAGGGCCTTCCCGCAATTCGGGCAATAGGACCTTGGCCTGACGACCGATTTCCCTTTCGGAATCCTGTATATGCATACGTTTAAGAAACTTCCGATCGCCGAACCGATTATAAAGACGAAAATATTATCCATCACCCTATACCCTTTTTCAACGCTCTTCGCATGACCGCCACCGGCGCTTTCTGGCCCGTCCATATCTCAAACGCTATTGTCCCCTGGTATAAAAGCATGCCGGTTCCGGCAACCGCATGGACCTTCCTCTCCTTAGCGTCTTTCATAAGTCTCGTCATGGGCTGATTATAAACGAGGTCATAAACGTATAGCCCCGGCCGCAAAAAAATCGCATCTATCGGAGATGGATCATCCTTTTTCATGCCAACCGGAGTCGCATTTATCAGAAGCTCGGCCTTTTCCAGCGCCTCTTTCAGCTCCTCTCTTCTTACGATATCCAGCCTCTTTTCATCATAATATATTTTAAAATGGTCCTTAAGGGCTTCGCATTTTTTATCATCGATATCCATGACGGCTATCTCTTTAGGCCCATTCCCGAGATACATTATTATGGCCATCGATGCGCCGCCTGCGCCCAATACCAGCACATTTCTGCCTTCAGGTTCAAATTTCAGGTCCTCTACCAGCGATCTATAAAAACCCGGGCCGTCTGTGTTGTAACCCTCAAGTGTTCCGTCAATTACCTTTATCGTATTAACAGCCCCCAGGCGTTTCGCATTCTCGTCCAGCGATCCGTACCTTTCTATATAATCTTTGGCCTTTATCTTGTGCGGTATGGTGACATTTAATCCGGAGATTTCTCTCTCGGCAATCCCTTTCAGGAAGTCCTCTAAATCTTCCGGGGTTATATCGAAGATCTGATATTCCGCATCCATCCCAAGCGCCTTGAACGCAGCGTTCTGCATGGCTGGTGAGAGCGAATGGCTGACCGGATGTCCGACTATACCGTAAATTTTCTTTGCCATAGTTTTATTTTGTGAAAAATCCGTTGAATCTCTTATCGCCTGCCTGCCGGCAGGCAGGGACCCAACGGACATGATAGAGCTTTAAGCTTAAAGCTTATAGCTTATAGCTCTATGTTTATACACACGCTTATTCACCGCATTGAGATAGGCCTTGATGCTGGCCTCTATTATATCCGTGCTCGCGCCTCTTCCTGAAACTACCCTTCCCTTGGCTCCCATCTTTATCGACACTTCACCCAGAGCATCCTTGCCGCTTGTGACAGACCTGATGGCATAATCCAAAAGCTTGCCGCTCGTCTTCGTTATCTTATCGATCGCTTTATAACAGGCATCGACCGGCCCGTCACCGCTTGAGGTGCTTGATGATATCTTATTGTGAAACTTTAACGATACCCGCGCAGATGGCTCCAGCTCGTCGCCGGATGAGACGTAGAAATGGACGAGCTTATACTCTTCCGGAACCCTGCTGATCTCTTCTTCCAAGATCGTCTCGATATCTCCGTCGAAGATCTCTTTCTTCTTATCCGCCAATTCCTTGAACCGCTCGAATGCCTTGTCTATCATCCTTTCCTTCAGGTCTATACCCAGTTTTTTAAGTCTCTCTTTGAATGCGTGCCTCCCGGAATGTTTCCCCAGGATAAGCCTCGTCTCCCCGAAACCGACATCCTCCGGCTTCATTATCTCGTATGTGATACGCTCCTTTAAAACGCCGTCCTGATGAATACCCGCCTCGTGAGCGAATGCGTTCGAGCCGACGATGGCCTTGTTCGGCTGGACCGGCATACCTGTAAGTTTCGAAACAAGGCGGCTCGTCTTACAGATCTCTTTTGTCTTCACGTCTGTATAGAGGCCTTTAAATATATCATTCCTCGTCCTTATGGCCATCACTATCTCTTCCAGCGATGCGTTGCCGGCTCGCTCTCTATATTCGGCACATTCTCCTTTATCCCTTTAATGAGTCCGCCGAATTCAAAAGGTGTTGCATATCCGACTGTGTCAGGGATATTTACAGTGGCAGCACCTGCCTCTATAACAGACTCTATCACTTTATACAAGAATGCCTTTTCAGTGCGCGAAGCGTCCTCGGGAGAAAATTCTATATCATTGCATTTGGTCTTTGCATATCTGACTGCCCAGACAGCTATTTTTAAGATCTCATCCTCAGCCTTCTTCAATTTATATTTCATATGAATCTTGGAGGTTGCCAAAAATATATGTATCCGCGGCCTTCTGGAATACTTCACGGAACTATATGCCGCGTTTATATCTTTCTTTAAAGACCTCGCAAGGCCGCAGATGACCGGGCCCTTGACAAGTTTGGCTACCATCTTCACGGCCTCAAAATCACCCGGGCTTGAGATGGGAAACCCTGCCTCAATGACATCGACCCCCAAGATGGCGAGCTGTTTGGCTATCTCGAGTTTCTCGATCTTATTCAGGCGCCGACATATTCTATCTGGTGCGCATCCTCCTTCTTCAGGATCGCATTAAAATTGGGCCTGCCGGCTTCGTTCTCTCTGATCCACTCCCTCGCGAAGCGCCCTGACTTTATCTCTTTCAGGAGCTTCTTCATCTCCTTGCGCGTCCTTGCGGTTATGATCCTCTTCCCCCGCGTTATGTCGCCATAGCATGCCGTATTGGAAACCCTGCGCCTCATGCCGCTTATGCCTGTCTCCTGGATCAGATCCGTGATTAACTTCAATTCGTGCAATACCTCAAAATATGCTATCTCCGGCTGGTAGCCTGCCTCCACCAAGGTGTCGAAACCGGCTTTGATAAGCTCTGTCACACCGCCGCAAAGGACCGCCTGCTCGCCAAATAGATCGGTCTCAGTCTCCTCGTCAAAGGTCGTCTCGATAACGCCGGCCCTCGTCCCGCCGATAGCCTTCGCGTAGGCAAGTGCCAGCTTCAACGCGTTCCCGGTCGCATCCTGATAAATTGCCACAAGACATGGAACGCCTTTACCTTCCTCATACATGCGCCGCACAAGGGCGCCTGGCCCTTTCGGCGCGATCATAAATACGTCTATCTTCTTTGAAGGTTTTATCTGTCTGAATCTTATATTAAATCCGTGTGAAAATACGAGGGCCTTGCCCTTGGTCATATTTTGAACTATATCGCTCTTATACACAAGAGCCTGGGCATGGTCCTGGGTCAAAATCTGGACAACGTCAGCCTGGCGCGATGCATCTTTTGCTGAGATTGGCTTGAAGCCGTCTTTTAACGCCTGTTCATAGTTAGGCGTGCCTTCGAGTTCGCTTACTATACAATCTATACCTGAATCGCGCAAATTTAAGCTCTGGCCGCGGCCCTGAATCCCGTATCCGATGACTGCAACTTTTCTGCTTTTCAAAATACTTAAATCTGCATCATTGTCGTAATAGATCTTAGCCATCAATTCTCCTTTCGTTACTCATTAACCTCTGGCTTACCTTCCTGCCTGAAGGCCTTATCTTCAATACCCATGGCAATCCTGCCGGTTCTTACAACTTCCAATATTCCGAATGGCCGAAGAAGTTCAAGGAGCGCCTGTATCTTACCTTGGTCTCCTACCGCCTCTACGCTGATGGATTTCGAGCCGGCATTGGCTATCTTAGCGCCGACCGAATCTACAGCCTCTAAGACCTCTTTTCTATTCTTGGCCGTGACCGCGACCTTAAGAAGGATGAGCTCTCTATCTAGAAAATCGCCTTCTTTAAAGTCTATGACCTTTATCACATCTATAAGTTTATTCGACTGTTTCTTTATCTGTTCGAGCGTCTTCTCGTCTCCTTCCACCACGATGGTCATCCTCGAGACCGTGGGGTCTTCGGTCTCGCCGACAGCGAGGGAACTTATGTTGAAGCCCCTGGCGCTGAAGAGCCCCGCTATGCGCGCGAGAACGCCGAACTTATTCTCAACAAGTATGGAGATCGTGTGCCTCATGCCATGCCTCCGATCATGCGGTTGATAGCCTCGCCTACCGGAACCATCGGAAAGACGTTCTCTTCCTTCTCAACGTGAAAGTCGAGAAAGACGGTGTTGTCTATCTTAAGCGCCCTTTCTATAGAAGGCCTGACGTCCTCTTTTCTCGTAACCCGGATACCGACAGCGCCGTAACTCTCCGCCAATTTTACAAAATCAGGGCAGGTCCCGCCGAGGCACGTATAGGAGTAACGTTTTTTATAGAATAATTCCTGCCACTGCCTCACCATCCCCAGATAGCAATTATTCAATATCGCAACCTTGACAGGAAGCTTGTTTATAACCGCTGTGGCAAGCTCCTGAATATTCATCTGGATAGAGCCGTCGCCCGCTATGTCAAAAACTATCGATTCCGGCTTCCCCATCTGTGCGCCTATCGCGGCCGGAAAACCATAACCCATCGTCCCCATTCCGCCTGATGAGATTATCGTCCTCGGCTTTGTGAATTTATAATACTGGGCAGCCCACATCTGGTTCTGTCCGACCTCGGTAGTGATTATAGCCTCGCCCTTCGTCGCCTCGTAAATCTGCTCAACGACGTATTGCGGATGGATCTTGTCATCGTCCTTATACTTCAAAGGATACGCCTTCTTCCAATCGTCTATCTTTTTAAGCCACTCTTTCGTGTCAGGCGGTTTTACAATCTTGTTAAGCTGGCCAAGGATATTCCGCGCGTCTCCGACTATCGGTATGTCAACCTCGACGTTCTTCGAAACGCTGGCCGGATCGATGTCTATATGGATGACCTTAGCGTGCGGCGCGAATGCCTCGAGTTTTCCCGTAACCCTGTCATCAAACCTCGCCCCTATGGCGACGATCAGATCTGAATCCATGATGGCGTGGTTCGCGTAAGCTGTGCCGTGCATGCCGAGCATGCCCAGGGCAAGGTGATGAGTCATGGGAAACGCGCCGAGACCGAGTAGCGTCATCGTAATGGGTATCTCGCATTTCGTGGCTAGTTCCCTGATCTCCTCCGATGCCCCTGATATTATTGCGCCGCCGCCTACATATAGTATCGGACGCTGTGAGTTTTCTATAGCCTTCGCCGCCCTCTTTATCTGTCCGATATGTCCGCTGTAAGTGGGGTTATATCCCCGGATATTTACTTCTTGAGGATAATGAAATTCTGCCTCCTCTTGTTGAATATCAACCGGCAGATCCACCAATACCGGGCCGGGCCTGCCGGTCCTGGCGATGTGAAAGGCTTCTTTTATCATCCGTGCAAGATCCTTAATATCTTCAACCAGATAATTATGCTTGGTGATGGGCCTTGTTATGCCGGTTATATCGGCTTCCTGAAAGGCGTCATTGCCTATCAGGAACGTTTTGACCTGTCCGGTGAAGGCGACTATTGGAATAGAATCCATATATGCTGTGGCTATGCCTGTAACCAGATTTGTCGCACCGGGCCCTGAGGTAGCTATGCAGACCCCGACCTTCCCCGTCGCCCTGGCATATCCGTCAGCGGCATGTGCCGCCCCCTGTTCGTGCCGTACCAGGATAAATCTTATAGGCGCGTCATATAACACGTCAAATATGGGCAGGACCACCCCGCCCGGATAGCCGAATATGACTTCAACCCCCTCTTTTTTAAGCGATTCTATTAAGATCTTCGCGCCAGTCATTTTCATATGCTTACCGAATACAATTGCATATGGAACCTCTCTAAGTTAAAAGTCGGGTTAATGCGAGGTTTC
>JACROW010000072.1 GCA_016214245.1 Candidatus Omnitrophota bacterium
AAAAAAAAGTACCTGAACGGTTATAGGATATTGATCGCGCGGAATGAGGAAGGGAAAAGGGCATATACGTATGGCGAGGGCTTATTTGAGTTTTTGTCCTTTTGTAAATCTTCGCTGCCATCCCTTGCATCCTACGACCTCGTTGGCATAGAGGCGGGCTCTCTCGATTCCAGGCGCAGCATATATTATCTGTATCCGCATATAAAAATAGAAAACGCCGATTACTTGCTGGTCTTCAATAAACCGGATTTCAAAAAAACAGGCTATAATTTGTATAAGAGGCTGGATAATTCAAGATTCATATTGAAGCGAGTATAGCTGTGGCTATCTTTTTACTATCTATTCTTTTTGTGGTTGGGACCTGTTTTCTGGGTTACAACATAATATTTTTATTCGACAGGCGTAATATATTCAATCTATCCGAAAGGCTGGGGCTATCTTATCTATTCGGCATAGCGGCTGTCTCCTTGGAGATGTTCATACTGGGCATATTCAAAGTGAGATTCGCAGCTTCTATTGTGCTTATTGTCTGGCTTCCGGTTTTCATCCTGAATTTTATCCTATATCGTGGACGTAGAATAAGCCAACCATTTAAGAAGGCGTCTTCACAGCGGTTCAGTATCTTTGAAAAGTCAGTATTTTCATTTTTATCCTTTGAGGTTATATACACCTTTTTCAGGGCCCTGATGAAACCCGTAGAATCGTATGACAGCGTCGCCATATGGTCGCTGAAGGCGAAGGTCCTCTACCTGGCGAAAACCGTTCCAAATGACTTCTTTCATATGATAGATATGGCTTTTCATGGAATACATCCAGACTATCCTTTGTTGGTCCCATTTTCTGAAGTGTGGTTCTATACTTTCATAAATGGTTTTAACGATTACCTGGTAAAGATGATATTCCCGCTCAATCTTTTGGCGTTTTTACTTGTCTTCTATGGGGTATTGAAAAAGGCAACCGCGAATAGACCAGCGGCTTTACTGGCCGTCTTTTTCCTGGCTTCCATAAAACAATTCAATGATTATGCAACGGATGGCACAGCGGATCTTCAAATGGCCATCTACGCGACTCTGACCTTCGTCTTTTTATACATGTGGGTCAAGACTAAAGATATGCCATACTTTACAGCGTGCGTCATCTCATGCATATTTTCATTATGGACAAAAAACGAAGGAAGCCTTGTTTTCATGATAACCATAGCCTTGTTGACAATTTTAATAGTTACAAAGCGCCGGGCCGGAGAAGCCCGGACCGATGAATTTCGCTTTTTTATGTATGCATTGTTGATTCTCTCGGTTTCGTTTGCGGCCTGGTCTATCTTTAAGGCGCACCTGGGCCTTGAAAACGATGTCATTAACATCAATACGTTTAAAAAGTTGGACTTGGCGGCCATATATAAAAGGATCATACCGATAGCATACGAATACCAGAGGCATATCTTCGGATTTAAAAAATGGAATTTGATATGGATCGCATCTTTGTATTGTTTCGCCGTGAGGTATAGGTCATTGTCTTTTAAGAGGTACGGCTTTATTGCTATTCCAGCGTTGATCCTCCTATCGGCATATACCGTGATATACCTGATAACCCCACATGACATAAAGTGGCATCTCTCGACGAGCGCGAGCCGTCTTCTGATTCACATCCTGCCGCTCTTCGTCTTTTTCACAACTTTAAATGCATGGGATATGTATAATGAGAAGGAAAAGTCCCGATGCGCAGCATCATGATCCTCACTCTGGCCCTAATCGTATTCGCATTTCTCTACTTTTCCTTCTTTTCAAGGTTTGACATCATAGCCGCAGATGAAGGATATTTTAACCTTGCCTGTTTTAGAATCATGAACGGTGAACTTCCATATAGAGATTTCTTTCTGCATACCCCGCCCCTTTCCTATTATCTCCAGGCATGCATCTTCAAGATATTTGGCCCTTCTTTTTTTGTCGGAAGGCTTACAATGGCCGTCGTGGGAGTTTTCATAGTGATGCTTCTCGTTTTGATATCTTTACGACTGGCCGTAATGCCATACCCTCTTCTCCCTGGCCTTCTGTTTACCTTTTGGGGCGTCTCCCACATACCATATCCGTCATTCAATTGGTATGGGCTTTTATCGGCCTTAACGATTATCCCCGTCATATTTAAATTCACTGATTCTGGCGATAGAAGATGCCTTATGCTTACCGGCCTTTTGACCACGCTCCTTTGTCTCACTAAACAAAATTTAGGCGCTGCCGCGATTCTGTCGCTCGCATTTTACATCGTGATATATAGATTTTTTAATGACGGCCGTAAGTTCGTCCTCATCAAAGACATATTTTTGGATTATATATTTATCGGCCTGGGTGCATCTTTAGCCACTATCCCTGTAATGCTATTCTTCTATATGAACGGTGCGCTTAAAGATCTCGTCTATTATCTATTTAACTTTTCTTATGCTGCGCTTAAGATGAGAATGGAGGCAGTGCCGTTCCCGCACCTTAAAATCTCAACATTTTTGATATTGGGGATATATCTTCTCTTCGCCTGCCTGGCGCACGGTGCTATAATAAAGAAAAGATTTAAGGGATTATATACTCCTGTTTTTATAGCGGCGCTCGGGACGGCGCTATTTTATAAGTTCGCCTCCAAAGATACCATAATCTATGTGGTCGACCATATAAAAGAGGGGCTCTTGAACGGATTCTTCAACCTGCCGGCCCTTTTTATCTTGCTGGCGGCCTACTTTTCAGTACGCAAGGCCTTTAAAATGAATACGCTTGATAAAACAGATCTATGCCTGGTTTGCATGGTCATATTTTCATTTTTTTATATATGGTTTGGCCTCATTATAGCCAGAGACATGATACACCTCATTCCGACCATGGCAATCTCATACGGATTTTTCGGATATTTTTTAAACAGGCTCCGTAAAGTCATCACAGCTTATTATTTTATATTTCCCGTTTTCTTCTTCTGCCTATTTGGGCTTATCATGAATATAAATAATGAGACCTTCAGATCATCATCTTCCAGATTAACCGGGATGAATTACCGCATGAAATCGGATAGGGCGAAGTTCTTAGTGGTCGAAAGATCCAAGGGTTCTTATCTGGATGAGATGACAGATTATATAATTTCCAATACACGGCCTGAAGAGCGGATCTTCGCCTTTCACATAGATTCTTCCATCTACATATTGGCGGACAAGATGCCCGGCACTTTCAACACGTTTTTTCTGGCAGACGCATTTCGGCGAGAGGAACAAAAGAGGGTGATAGAGGACCTGGTCAAAAATAATGTCAAATTGATAGCATGCGATAAGAGGACCTATGACAGCTGGTATGATAAGCAAAATTTTGACAGGGAGGGTCTGACAAGCGCTATTACGGGCTTCCTGCATGACAATTTTGAAGAGGTCGAGACATTCGGCCCCTATAATATTTTGGTAAAAAAATGACTATCGAGCGATGCGATATAATAATTCCGGTTTGGAACCAGCCTGAGGCGACAAAAGAGTGCATGGATTCCATATTCGAATATACAAACTATCCTTATAGATTGATTGTGATAGATAACGAAAGCGATAAGAAGACGGAAGGTTATTTGAGGAATTTAAAGGAGGAGAACGAGACTAATTTCATGCTGATCAGAAACGATCGCAATCTTGGTTTTGTCAAGGCGATAAATCAGGGCATAAGGCAATCTGATGCAGCGTATGCATGCGTGATGAATAACGATGTGATAGCAACAAATCGATGGCTCGGAGAGATGGTGAAGGTGATGGA
>JACROW010000073.1 GCA_016214245.1 Candidatus Omnitrophota bacterium
GAGCGGGTTATCTTTCTTGGTCTTGGCGAGCGGGCAGAGTTCTTTGAATAAATCTACTACAAATATAGGATGGTGGTGCGCCTTCGGCTCAACCAGTTCGCCGACGATGTTTATCAGTTGAGTGCGCGAAAGAACTTTGCCTTCTATCTCGACGCCTTTCTTCTTTAATTTTTTAATCCACTCATCTGGTTTTTCATCGGGGGTTATCCCGAACTGTTCTTTCATTAATCTCTCGAAAGAGACCCTTTCCCATTCCGATAGATCTATAACTTTACCCTGATATTCGAATTGCGTCTTCCCAAATATTCCTTTTGCCAACCTCGAGATAAGCTCCTCAGTCAGCCTCATCATCCCTTCGCAATCCGAATACGCTTCATACACTTCAAGCATCGTGAACTCAGGGTTGTGCCTTGTGGAGATGCCTTCGTTCCTGAAATTTCTGTTTATCTCATAAACCTTATCAAGTCCTCCAACTAGAAGCCGTTTTAAATATAACTCCGGTGCGATCCTGAAATATAAATCTATGCCGAGTGCCTCATGGCGGGTCTTGAACGGCCTGCCGACTGCTCCGCCGGGTATCGGCTGCATCATGGGTGTCTCTACCTCTAAGAAGCCTTTCTCATCGAGGGATTTTCTTATCTCGGTAATAATTTTTGAGCGGATGATAAAGACGTTTTTTACATCCTCATTCATCACAAGATCTACATAGCGCTGCCGGTATCTCGTCTCGACATCCTTTAGCCCATGCCATTTCTCCGGAAGCGGCCTTAACGATTTTGCCAATATCTTTATTTCGGTGACTTTTATGGTAGGCTCGCCTGTCTTAGTCTTAAAGGTCTCTCCTTTTATGCCGACGAAATCGCCTATGTCCAGATTATCTAAAAATTTATACTCTTTTATACCAAGGATATCTTCTTTTAGATATATTTGAATCTTGCCGGATGAATCCTTCAGATCATAGAATCTCGACTTTCCATGCTCCCGGGAAGCCATTATCCGGCCGGCCAAAACCACGAGCCCACCCTCGGAAAATGAATCTTTCAAATCCTTTACGCTCGAAGAGACTTCAAACTTTTCACCATAAGCATAGACTCCGCTATTCCCTATCGCTTCGAGCTTCTTTTTCCTCTGTTTTATAAGTTCGCTTTCCCCAATCTCTTGTACCATTACGCTAGCCCCTCTTTTCACATATGATTATAACATGGAAGGATTAACTTGGGAAGGCTATTTTTTAGGGGGCAATTTATACCGACTTATCCTGAAAAATGTTTATCCGCTATCTCCTCTATGCTATCCCGATATTCTAAAAAGATACTGCATATATTGGGATCGAATTGTGTTCCCGCGCCTTTTTTTATATTATCCAACGCTTCCTTAAACGAGATTTTTGCTTTATACGGCCTGTCTGTGGTCATGGCGTCGAAAGCATCCGCGACCGCCACGATTCTTGCCAAAAGCGGTATCTTCTCCCCCGCGAGGCCGTCCGGATATCCTTTTCCATCGTAATGTTCCTGATGGTGTAAGATGATATCCCTGATCTCTGTTAAAAATTGAATGCCTTCGACAATTTTGGCTCCCTTCTCAGAATGCTTCTTTACCTCCTCAAATTCATCTTTTGATAATTTAACTTTGTGAAGAATTGAGGTTTCGATATCGAGTTTTCCTATATCGTGAAGATAGCAAGCGTATCGTAATTTCTCTATTTCCTCCGGAGAGAGACGCAACTTCTTTGCTATTAATAAAGCGTACCCTTCCACCCTCCTGAGGTGCCTGCGCGTATATGGGTCCCTTAACTCTATGGCGTTTGTAAGGGCGATTATTGACTCCAGATGGGCCTTCTTTTCTCTGATAAGCGATATCCGTAATTCGTCTATTTTCCTTTTTATCGAATCCCTGAGTTTTTCAAATGTTTTAGCAAGGTGCCCTATCTCATCCTCCGATTCTATATTTATATTGACCTCATAATTTTCCTTCTCAAGCTCTGTGGCCGTTTCATCCAGCCTTTTTATGAATGACGCCAGCTTACCTACAAGCTTGTAACCAAACAGGGTCATGCCGGAAAATAACACGAGGCACGCCAATATTATAACTACGAGCTCGCGTCGGAGTCTTTTTATATATGAATCTATTCTATTGTTTATTTCAATTACAACCTGCCCCTGGGATGGAATAGGCGCATAAGCCGAGATCCACGTGCCGTCTTTATCCTTATATAGTCCCGTCGCTTGAGGCGAATCCGTGGTGAGGGCAAGGCTCGCCTCGGGCCTTATCGCATATTCAGCGCCAATCAACATCACGGCATCGCTGGTCAATACTAATCTAAGCCGATTTCCGTCCTTTACATACACATTTATGGGGCTTTCGATTTTGTTCATTTTTTTTATATTTGATAGAAGCTCAACATATTTATTGTAGCTTAGTATGGCCTGAGATAACATTTCGTCTTTAGCGCTGATTTCGGAATCGGCTCTCTTTTCATATATGCGGGAAAAGGCTGGAGATGTGGCGGCCAAACGTTTTATCTTTAAGTCTTCCACTTTATCTAAAATAAGAATGATATCGTTCGCTTTTATGAAACTCGCGGTAGTGGCGGCGATCCCCTTGATCGATTCCCCCAGCATTGATACAAGACGATTTTTGCTGAAATTAAAAGAGAGGGAACCGAGTATCGCCGTGGTGAGGAAAGTAGAAAAAAAGATTATGTTCAGAATCTCAATCTTGATGCTCTTCTTATTAATAAGCGCCATTTTTTCGATATCTCCATAAGCGGGTAGGTATATTCAGATTATACCTTAAATTCTTGGTTTTTTAAATTGTTTTCTAGAGAATTTTTTTTCTTGAATTGCTTGACCGTTTCAGGTAAGATTTATCTTATAAAACCAGCTATGAAAATAAAAAGAAAAATAGGCGAGATTTTAATAGAGAATGGGCTTATCACGCCTGATATATTAAATGAGGCCCTCCAATACCAAAACAAATTCGGCGGCAATATAACGCAATACCTGATCGCGTATAATTATGTGACCGAGGAAGGGGTTGCCAAATGCGTCTCTATGCAGTTTGGTTTCCCCTATCTGCCTTTAAACTTTTACAACATACCCGATGAAGTGGTTGACTTGGTACCGATTGATATAGCGCAGAGACATTGGCTGATGCCGGTAGACAGAGTAAAAAATATTCTTACGGTTGTGATGGCAAATCCCCTTGATGATAAAGCAATTGAAGAAGTTGAAAAAATTACAGGCTGTAGCGTGCAGCCTTTTGTCGGCCTTCTTTCGGATATCATAAAAGCCATTGAGCGTTACTATAATATCATTATTGAGGACCGTGGATTAAAAGACCAAAAGGCAGCGCCTTTATTTATAGAAACTAAAACTTATAAAGGGATCGAGCACAGAAAATCGGTTAGATTAAAGGCTAAAATCAATATACATTTCCCCGTTCAAGAGCAATATAAAAAATCCAGTACAAAAGATGTGAGCCTGCAGGGTTTCTTATTTGAGTCCGAAAATATCCTGCCGATCGGCGCCTATGTGCTGCTGGAAATAGACGTTCCCGAAGAAATCAATCCTGCCCCTATCGCTGCTGTAGTGCAGGTGGTAAGGGTCGTTCCATTGGGGAATAAAAGATTTGATATAGGCGCAAGGATGGTCAAGATACCGAAAGAAGACGCCGCCACAATAATTAAATACGCCTCCACGCAGAAATTCTAATTGACCTTTCGCTATATATTATGCTATTGTTTAACTTCGTGACGAATAATTCCGAAGATGACACAAACTTAGTGGAAGGCTGTATAAATAAGGATTTGAGGGCATGGGCAACCTTCATAAAAAAATATTCGAATTTGATATCTATATCGATCGAAAACCGCCTGAAAAAGTATGGTTTTAGCCTGCCGCATCAGGACATAGAAGATATCCGTCAGAATGTCCTCGCTTCAATCTGGAAAGATAGTAAACTTGAAGGCGTTAAAAACCGCAATGACATCTCCTATTGGCTCGCAATAGTAGCGGGGAATGAGGCGATGATGTACTTAAAAATAAAAA
The DNA here is from genome assembly GCA_016214245.1 of Candidatus Omnitrophota bacterium. Classification (GTDB taxonomy): domain Bacteria; phylum Omnitrophota; class Gorgyraeia; order 2-01-FULL-45-10; family 2-01-FULL-45-10; genus JACROW01. The sequence goes on from JACROW010000073.1 coordinate 4,050, forward strand.
GGGGCCAAGAGACGCAAAAAAAGATATCGCTATATGACAGGGTAGATGAAAAAGAATTGGCGGAATTTATCCCATCAGACAGATCCAGCCCCTTGGATGAATTGGCGAGGAAAGAGCTTTCAAAAAAGGTAAAAGAGGCTATTGAATCGCTGCCCGCCAAAGAAAAATTGATAATTAAATTGAACGTTATCTATGATAAAAAATATAATGATATAGCCAATATACTCGATCTGCCTAAAGGGACAGTTTCCAGTTACATAAAGAGGGCTAAAGAGAGGCTGAAAAAGGTATTAAAAGATTTTTTGCAATAATTTTGCCCATTTTGTCATCTTTATATATAGGAGGTGATTTATGACTGAAATAAAAACGGAAACAAAAACCCACCCAACGGAAGCGGAGCTTGCCGGATTTTTGGGCCGTTCTTTATCCGACAAAGGAAAAGAGGTGGTCGAACTGCACATCGCAAGCTGCCCAGAGTGCCTCGAGAGGATCGTCTCGGCTCATGAATCGGTTGAAGAGTTCCGAAAAGGCGGCCTAGCTAAAAAAGGAAAGGCAAATCCCATGAAGAAGATAAATTTTTATCTGGTCCTGGCTATTATATCGTTTCTACTCTCCTTCACCGTCCCTCAGTATTTCGTACAGTTCCTACTCGCTACTCTACTTTTGGGCATAAAGTGGATAGTGGATTCTAAATCTACCAAGATGCTCATCATGATATACGAGGCCTGGAAGAAGGGCGGGGAGAAAGAGGCTTCCCATATCCTTGAAACGCTGAATTCCGGTTCCAGGGACAGATTCCAACCATAAAAATCTGAGATTACCTTAACTCGGGCATACCTTGTAAGCTTCTAACAGCTTCCTTTTGCTTAAACTTTTTTAAAAAAATTTGCAATAATTTTGCCGTTTTTGTCATCTTTATATATAGGAGGAGGTGATAAAGATGGTGAATGATGGGATAAAATTTGCCGTAACCCGGATTCACAAACTGGACGGCGATGGCACAACAAAGGCCTTTTGCGACCTCTCCATACTCGACAGCCTTGTCATAAAGGGCCTGCGCGTGGTTGAGGGGAAAGAAGGGCTTTTCGTCAGCATGCCCCGCGAGGTCAGCCGGGACGGAAAGTGGTACAACACTGTAATCCCTCTAAAAAGAGAGATAAAGGACGAGATCGAAAAAATAGTCCTGGAGGCTTACGGGGGTTAAAAAGTTGGGCCGAGAGAAGAATATAACAGGGCGATCGGGTGAAATGAAGGCCTTGGGGTTTCTAAAAAGAAAAGGCTATAAGATCCTGGGGACGAATTACCGGACACCTTTCGGGGAACTTGACCTTATAGCCAAAAAGGATGACTTCACGGTCTTTATAGAGATAAAAACTCGCGTCACTTCTTCCCTCGGCCCACCCTACCTTTCGGTTACAAAGGCCAAAGAAAGGCACCTTATCAAGAACGCTCTCGCCTATCTGAAAAGGTATGGCCTAGTCGATTCGCATTGGCGGATCGATGTGGTATCGGTAAGACTGAATTATGAACATGAGCTCGAGGATATCGAGATTATCGAAAACGCTGTAGAAGATAATGGAGGCTGCAGATGATAGCAAAGATATATTCAAGTTGCGTTATAGGAATAGAGGCGTGTGAAGTAACTGTGGAGACAGATATAGGCCCGGGGTTACCAGGTTTCAGCATTGTCGGTCTACCCGATATGGCGATAAAGGAGTCGCGCGACAGGATCAAGACGGCGATAAGAAATTCCAATTACTCATTTCCGACGAAGAAGATAATAATAAATCTTGCCCCTGCCGATATCAAAAAAGAGGGCGCTTCATTCGATCTGCCGATCGCGCTTTCGGTTCTCGCCTCGGAAGGCCTGCTGAACTATTCGGAGCTTGAAGAGTTCATATTCTGCGGCGAATTATCACTGGATGGAAAACTGAAACCTGTCAAGGGCGTGCTTCCTATGGCGATGGAATTAAGAAAGATGAATAAAAATAAATTAATACTGCCAAAGGAGAACGCGAAAGAGGCTGCGATAGTAAATGGTATAGAGGTGTATCCTCTAGAGACTTTAAAACAGACCGTTGATTTCATCAATAAAAGGGTGGAATTAAAAAAAGAGACGTCAAATATCAAGCACATATTTAAAAGGTATTCAAAGTATAGATTAGATTTTAGCGATGTTAAATGAGGAGAGTCTCGAGACCTCGAAGATCCATAGTGTGGCCGGGTTATTGTCACCGAATAAATGGTTGATCGCGACAAGGCCTTTCCGCTCTCCCCATCACACGATTTCTGATGCGGCCTTGGCAGGCGGCGGGACAAACCCTGCTCCTGGGGAGATAAGCCTCGCACATAATGGTGTCCTATTCCTGGATGAACTTCCTGAATTTAAACGAAATGCCTTGGAAGTCCTTAGACAGCCGCTCGAGGAAGGTTTTGTCACCATATCGAGGGTTGCTAATACTCTGACATATCCATCGAAATTTATGCTCGTCGCTGCGATGAACCCCTGCCCGTGCGGATACTTCACCGATCCTAAAAGGGAATGCCACTGCACGCCATTCCAGATACAAAGATATCTCTCCAAGATATCCGGACCGCTGCTTGAGAGGATCGATATACACCTTGAGGTCCCGAGA
>JACROW010000074.1 GCA_016214245.1 Candidatus Omnitrophota bacterium
AGACCAGGAAGTGGAATTCGAGTTGGAGAAGGCTGACAAGGGCCCGCGCGCAATAAGCGTGCGAGTGGTTCAACAATAACACTATGTCTAAAAAAATAAAACCTAACAAAAAGCGCAGGGTATGCCGGTTCACGGGCTGCAAACAGATATTGAGCATATATAATCTGGAGACGTATTGCCACGTCCACCAGCAAGCTGCGATGGCAAGAGAGGCGCCTACGGTCTCGGTCACCAGGTGTTAACGATGACACAACAAGCCCAGCAGCTAAACAGTTCCTTTTACGGCCTCGGCATAGCGCCAAAGATCCTCGAAATTCTAGACCGCATGAAATTTACCATCCCTACACCGATTCAACACAAGGCGATCCCGATTGCAGCGGAAGGCAAGGATATTATCGGCATTGCTCAGACCGGAACGGGTAAGACATTAGCTTTCGCCATACCTATAATTCAACGCCTCTCTCAGAAGAAGGGCCGGTGTCTCGTGCTTGTGCCTACCAGAGAGCTTGCTCTTCAGGTCGATGAGACATTCCAAAAGCTGGCGCCGTTATTCGGCATGAGATCGACTGTCCTCATAGGCGGCGCTTCCATGCATCTTCAAATCCAGGCGCTTAGAAAAAATCCGCGGATTCTAATTGCGACACCCGGCCGACTTGTCGATCATATAAGTCAACGGACCATTCTCCTGGCAGACGTGAATATCCTGGTTCTCGATGAAGCCGACCGCATGCTGGACATGGGTTTTCTGCCGCAGATCGAACAGATACTTAAATATATTCCTAAAGACCGTCAAACGATGCTCTTCTCCGCGACAATACCGGCGGAGGTCATAAAGATAGGAACGGCGCACATGAAGCTTCCTATTAATATCGAAGTTGCGCCGTCCGGGACCACGGTCGAACGCGTAATCCAGGAATTATTCATAGTTAAAAAAGACTCTAAGCGTCAGCTTTTAGCAAAATTACTGGTGCAGTATCATGGCTCGGTCTTATTATTTTCCAGGACAAAGATCGGAGCCGCGAAGATCACGCGTTTTATAAGAGGGCTGGGGCACACCGCCGCAGAGATACATTCAAACCGCTCGCTCGGCCAGAGAAGGGAAGCGCTGGAAGGCTTTAAGATCGGGAAATACAGGATATTGGTCGCAACGGATATAGCCTCCAGAGGCATCGACGTCAGCGGGATAGAACTTGTTATTAACTACGATCTTCCGGAAGATTCAGAAAATTATGTGCATAGGATCGGCAGGACGGCGCGCGCCGGGCATGAAGGGCGCGCCATTTCGTTCGCTACGCCGGACCAGAGAAATGACATTAAAAACATCGAACGGATCATCAGGACAGCACTGCCGATCTCGCGCCATCCGGAATTTGCTGCCGAGAGCTTTACCGTGAATCAAGGCGCACCGTCTAAAGGTACTCGCCCGCGCAGTGACAGGCACGGGAGATATTATCATCGAAGGCGCCGCTTTGGCACGCACTTTCAAACTCCAAAAGGTACCACCCCATAGGGTGGCGCCAAATGGACCGTCCCCAACACCACGTTAAATGAAGGTCTTGAAAATCTATCCTTAGAATGGTATCTTAAAGGTGTCATTACGGAAGGGCCCTCTCTATGAGAAAGAAGATTCTGATAATAGATGACGACAAAGATTTTGTTGCCATCCTGAAGCATAATTTAGAAAAGAGAGAATATGATGTCACCTATGCGTACGATGGCAGGGCCGGTGTAGAAAAGGCAAGGATTGAACGGCCAGACCTGATCATATTGGATATAATGCTTCCGGAGGTGGATGGATATAAGGTCTCCCGCCTTTTAAAGTTTGACATGAAGTATAAAAATATCCCCATTATAATCTTCTCCTCGCGCTATGATGAAGCCGCCGCCTTAAGCCGCGAGGCCGGGGCGGATGCCTACCTTGCCAAATCGGCTGAAGCCAAGGAGCTTTTTGAAAAAGTAGAATCTCTTTTAAGGGGTAAACCGTCAAAGCCTTTGGGTATTCAGATAGAATATCCGCCTATGCCTTTTTTAGGGGAGGTAAAAGAGACAAAAGATGCTACTGTGGATGAATTGAAGTTAAAGATAAAACGGCTCGTTGCCATAAATGAGGTAGTCTATGATATAAACAGGTCTTTCGAGGTAGACATATGCGTGAAGAAATTTATTGAGAAGATAAGCGCTATACTGACCGCCGAGATAAGCTCACTGATGCTATTAGATAAGAAAAAGGACGAACTTGTCGTCAGGATCGCCAAAGGTATGAAGGATGACATAATAAAAATCGCGAAGACGAAATTGGGCGAGGGAATATCAGGCTGGGTGGCGAAAGAAGCCAAACCGCTTTTGATAGAAGACATGAAGAAACAACTTCAGTTTAAAACAAGAGACGAAAGAAATTATAAGACAAATTCCTTCATGAGCGTCCCCTTAATGGTAGATAGTGAAGTCTTAGGCGTTGTGAACGTAACGGATAAGATTGATAAAACCAGTTTTACAAAAGAAGACCTGGATATCCTGGTATCCATCGCCAATAATGCGGCGGCCTCTATAAAAAACTCAATACATTATGAAGAATTGAAAAGATTGAACAAGGTGAAGTCGGACTTTCTTGCGGTTCTTTCCCATGAACTTAAAGCGCCGCTTATAAACGTCAAAGGCTCGATCGATGCGCTCCTAAAAGACTCTTATGATATCCTGAACGAAGACCAGAGAAGATTTTTGTCTATAGCAAAGAATAATATCGAAAGGTTGCTGCGGCTTATAGACGATTTATTGGATATATCAAAACTCGAATCCGGTGCCGTTTCAATGAAGAGGGATAGGCTTGATATAGCGAATCTGATCAGGTCTATAACCGCATCATTTAAACCGGAACTTGAGAAAAAATCCATCGATCTTAATTTAAATCTCCCTGAAGAAAATCTGATCTGGGGGGATTCCGACAGGCTTGAGCAGGTATTCAATAACATCGTGAGTAATGCTATTAAATTCACGTCCCAACAAGGCAGAATAGAATTTACCTTCGAGGATATCGGCGACAATATAAGGATCACCATGAGCGACAATGGGCCAGGCATATCTAAAGAGAACCTGCCGAAGGTCTTTGATAAATTCAGTTCCTTAGGTGTAGTTGACAGCGGGATTGTGAAAGGGACGGGTATAGGCCTTTCGATAGCGAAGGATATCGTCGAGATGCACAAAGGCTCTATCTGGGTCGAATCCGAACTCGGCAAGGGAAGCAAATTCTTTGTCGAACTCCCGAAGGATTTGAGAAAGAGATAAATTGCCCCGATGCGCCCATAACTCAGCTGGATAGAGTACCTGGCTACGAACCAGGGTGTCGCGTGTTCGAATCACGCTGGGCGCGCCAATATTATGTCAAAAATCGACCGAATATACATGTCCGAAGCGCTGAAGGAAGCACAAAAGGCATTCGAGGAGGACGAAGTTCCTGTGGGTGCGATCATAGTGCATAAAGGAAGAGTGATCGGAAAGGCGCATAATCAGATAAAGCTACTGAAAGACCCAACAGCCCATGCGGAGATGATAGCGATTACGCAGGCTGCATCCTATTTAGGGAACGAGCGGTTGCTAAACACGACGGCATATGTTACAATTGAGCCATGCACGATGTGCGCCGGCGCGCTCATATTGGCACGCGTAAAGAGGCTGGTTTTTGGGGCAAGCGATCCTAAAACAGGCGCATTCGGCTCCAGATTAGATATAAATAATAAGAGATTGAACCATAAAATAGGTATTACAAAAGGCGTTCTCG
>JACROW010000075.1 GCA_016214245.1 Candidatus Omnitrophota bacterium
AAAGGATTCTAACTAAAGGCAGCGCAATAAAAGGCATAGAAACATCTTTAAATGAGATATTTTTGTGCAAGGCGCTGATAATAACCCCCGGCACATTTTTGAATGGCCTTATTCACATAGGGCTAGACCATTTCCCCGGCGGAAGGATTGGCGAAAGGCCTTCTTGCGGCCTATCGGACTCCTTGAAAGACCTTGGGCTCAGGATGGGGAGGCTGAAAACAGGAACCTGCGCCCGCCTTGACGGAAAGACAATAAATTTCGATAAATTGGCTATTCAGCACGGCGATGAAATTGTAACCCCATTTTCATTCCATTCCAACTCTATAAATAGAGAACAGCTTCCGTGCTATATAACATATACGAATAAAAGAACTCATGAAATTATAAAGGCCAATCTCGATAGGTCTCCGCTCTTCACCGGAGTTATAAAAGGGACTGGGGTGCGCTACTGTCCATCGATAGAAGATAAGGTATACCGCTTCCCGCAACGCGACAGGCACCACATATTCTTAGAACCCGAGGGATTGAATACCACAGAATATTACCCAAATGGGATCTCCACAAGTCTCCCTATAGATGTCCAAGAGGAGATTATCCACTCGATCGAAGGCCTGGAGGATGCCCGAATTACAAGGCCTGGATACGGCATAGAATATGATTACATCGACCCCACCCAGCTCTATCCGGCATTGGAGACAAAAACCGTAGCGGGTTTGTATTTGGCAGGCCAGATAAACGGAACAACAGGATACGAAGAGGCTGCCAGCCTTGGATTGATGGCAGGCATAAATGCCTGTCTCAAGATAAAAGGCAGGGAGCCGCTGGTGCTCAAACGCTCTCAAAGCTACCTCGGTGTCCTAATAGATGACCTTGTTACAAAAGGAACGAGCGAACCCTATCGGATGTTCACCTCTCGTGTGGAATACAGGCTCATACTTAGCGAAGATAATGCGGATATAAGATTAACACCTATAGGCTATCAAATAGGATTAATAGACGAGGAAGCATTTAAATGTGTGATGCGGAAGAAGGAGAAGATAGAAGAAGAGATAAAAAGACTAAAAGAGACGCGTCTTGAAAAGGCACTGCGCAGGCCCGGCGTATCCTATCATGAGCTCGAAGGGTCAGGTGCTTCTCGAATGCTGACGCCCGAAGAGATAAAACAGGTGGAGATAGAGATTAAATATGAAGGGTTTATCAAAAGGCAGTTGAGCGAGATCGGGCGTTTTAAAAAAATAGAGAAGATTCGGATACCGGAGAATATAGACTATGGCGCGATCCATGGCCTGTCTTCAGAGGTAAAAGAAAAACTGGTGAAGATCGGCCCCTTGACTCTGGGCCAGGCATCCCGGATTTCAGGAGTGACGCCTGCCGCCATATCCATTCTTATGATATACCTCGAGAAATATAGAAGAAATGAAGCTATATAACGACTACAATTCATATCTAAAGGAAAAATACGGCTGCAAGGTCTATAAAATAGGTCTCGATGCGGGGTTCACCTGTCCGAACCGTGATGGGCAAAAAGGCTCTGGCGGTTGTATATATTGTAATGCGGGCGGGTCGCGGGCGCCTTATGTAAATCAGGGCGATCCTCTCAAAAAACAACTGGAATATAGAATCGGTTACCTTAAAGAGAAAAGGCGTGCCAAGAAGTTCATTGCCTATTTTCAGGCCTTCACGAATACCTATGCTCCGCTCGAGAGACTAAAAAATACATACGATGAGGTCCTTCCGTTTAAAGATATTGTTGGAATATCTATCGGGACTCGGCCCGATGCAATCGACCGCGATAAATTGAGGCTGATCGCTTCCTATAAGAATAGGTACGAGGTATGGGTGGAATATGGACTGCAATCTATTCATGACAAGACGCTAAGATATATAAATAGGGGGCATGATTTTAACGCCTTTCTCAATGCCGTTCATATTACAAAAGAATTCGCTCTACCCATGTGTGCTCATGTCATATTGGGCCTGCCCGGCGAAACAAGGGATGATATGATGGCGACTGCGAAAAAGATGGCAGAGCTGAAGATAAATGGGATAAAGATACACCTCTTACATATACTGAAGGGAAGCAAACTCGAACCACTATACGCTAAAGGTCAGGTGCAACTTTTAGGGGAGGATGAATATGTCGAGCTCGCATGCGATTTTTTAGAATACCTGCCGCCGGATATGGTTATTCAAAGGCTGACAGGGGAGGGTGGGGAAGACGACCATATAGCACCAACCTGGGCCCTGGATAAGATCGGAACGATAAATAAGATACGAGAGACCTTGACTAGAAGAGGGAGTTACCAGAGTTTTAGGATCGCTTCAACAAAAGAATCTATATCTTAGTTCCGTCCTTTATTATCGAGTTCTTCGGAATTATCACAATGCCGTCACGGATGAAGTAGTTATCCCCGTCGAAGGTCTTCAGCTTCTTTGTATTCCTTATTATTACATTCCTTCCGATCCTGGCGTTCTTGTCTACGATGGCCTTGTCTATAATCGTGTTATCGCCGATGCCGATTTTTATGGGTGCCTTATCGGCAGCGGTATCGTAATAGTCAGCCCCTATAACAACGGTCCTCGTTATCCTGCAGCCCCTGCCGATGATATTTCGTAAGCCGATTATAGAGTCCTTTATGACCGCGTCCTTTATCACGCATCCTTCCGTTATTACCGAGTCTTTGATGGTGCTCCTTCGTATTATTGCCGAAGGAAGGAACCTCGGCCGCGTAAAGATGCAACCCCTATAGAAGAATCCCAGATACGGCTTATGTTGCGCAAGTTCCATATTCGCATCGTAAAAAGATCTTATACCTCCAAGGTCCTTCCAATAATCATCGAATACGTAGCCGAGGGATCTGAATTTGCCTATAGAGTTGGGTATGACCTCGCGGCCGAAATCGATGTCATTCGTCTTTAAAACCTTTATCAAAATATCAGCATCGAATAGATATACCCCCATGGAAGCCAGGAACGAAGGCGCCGACGACCCTGTATGAATATACTCGAGCCACGTCAAGTCTGGCGCTGATCGGGGCTTCTCTTTAAATCCGCTTATCCTTCCACCTTTATCTAATTTCAAAATCCCGTATTCACGAGCCTC
>JACROW010000076.1 GCA_016214245.1 Candidatus Omnitrophota bacterium
AACGTTGAGATATTCAAGGTTAGATAAGATATTAGGATTGGATATAGGGCCCGCCAAGGTGAAAAGGATATTAAATTCGCTCGGCCTTAAAATAGAAAAGGCGGCGAAGGATAAAATTGAATTGAAGATTCCAGCCTATCGTTATGATTTACAAGATGAGATAGATATCATAGAAGAGGTCTCCAGGATTTACGGTTACGATAAGATACCTCAAACGATACCGAATATAGTGGAAGGGTCGAGTAGAGAGGATCAAAATAGGATAGTTGAAAAGAGGGTTCGAGAAGTTCTAACAGGCCTGGGCCTTGATGAGATAATAACATATGGTCTATTAAGTAATAAGCTCTTAAATATGTCGGGTATTTCGGATACGAATGTCGTAGAGATAAAAAATCCTTTATCGAGTGAACAAGCCCTTATGAGGCCGAGTTTGATAACCGGGATGCTCAATACAATGATTTGGAATATAAATAGAAAGACTAAAGACCTGAAATTGTTTGAACTCGGTAAAGTGTATTTTAAAAAACCCGATCGAGGATTTATAGAAATAAGACATCTTTGTATAGGGATAACAGGCCAAATTTATTCTGGTTGGGATGGACATGTTAGAACAGCTTGGTTTGCTGATTTGATTGGGATGCTCGAAACTCTTTTGTCAGAATTCGGGATAGACCCTCTTTCTTATTCCTTGAAAGAGGCCGAAGATAAACGCTTCTCTTCAACAGCGTGTGCATCCATAGGGATTAAGGGCGATGTTATTGGTATCGCAGGCGAAATCGCTCCTGAAATTTTGAATAACTTCGATATAAAGGATAAGGTATATGCGCTTGAAATCGATATAGATATACTGAAGAAGCACGGCCCATTAAAAAGACACTTTAAGGGATTGCCAAAATATCCATCTGTCTTGAGAGACATATCGATAATAGTTAGTAAGGAAGTTCTAAATGCTCAAGTACTGTCTTTGATAATGGAAACAGGGGGCCCTGTCTTAAGCGATGTCAAACTTATTGATAGATATGTAGGCAAGCAGGTCCCGGACGGGAAGGTCAGCCTTACCTATAGGCTCGAATATCAGGATTTGCAAAAAACGCTGGAAGAGAAAAACATTTCCCAGGTTCATTTCAAAATTCTGCAAGCGCTCGAGAGTAAATTCAACGCACGCCTTCGATAAGTTCGCCTTTAATAATTGTCCTTGATTGTGTAAAATTTGATTTTCATGGCCTTTTGTGATATACTTAGTACCAGAAGTAAAAAAATCCCTGCGGTGTACGTGATGGGAGTGAAAAATCTTGAGCCAACAGCATCTTAATTGGGAGCCTAACTTTACAGGCGCTTAGGCGTCTGTTCGAGGGCCCCCACCTGTAACATAACAGGGTCAAGATAATTCAATTTCACACGGCACTTGCGGGGATTTTTTTGAAAGGGTAACTCCATAATAACAATTTCCTTGCCTTGTCGCTGCCCCCGTATTATCATACTTTTATATGGACCTATTCGAGAAGGAAAAGACGAAGTTGAAGGAGCGAGAGCCGCTCGCGGTCAGGATGAGGCCGAGGAGTTTGGATGAATTTGTAGGCCAGGAGCATATCCTAGGGAAAGATAAGCTGCTTCGGCGCCTGATAGAATCTGATAAGATCTCGTCACTAATTCTATACGGCCCGCCAGGATGCGGGAAGACGGCCCTGGCATTAATAATAAACGATAGAACAAAATCATATTTTGAAAGAATCAATGCCGCCTCAAATAACGTAGCCGATATTAGAAGAATAATAGATCAAGCTAAGAAACGCGTATCTATAGATGGAAGGCGCACGATACTTTTGATAGACGAGATTCACCGCTTCAATAAAGCACAGCAGGATGTTTTGATGCCGGATGTCGAGGCTGGCAATCCGGTTCTGATAGGCACGACAACCCATAACCCATTCTTCTATGTTAATGCAGCGCTTCTTTCTCGTTCTCAAGTTTTTGAATTTAAAAAGCTAAGCGATGAAGATGTTATTACCTTATTACAGAAAGCGTTTAAAGATAAAGATAATGGGTTGGGCAAGATTCCCCTGGATATGAATGACGATGCAATTAAACATTTGGCGAAAGTTTCAGAGGGCGACGCAAGACGCGCGTTATCAGCCCTTGAAGTAGGTGCTCTCACAACGCCAGCCGTGAAAGATAGGTTGGTGCATTTCACAATAAGGGTTGCAGAAGAGTCTATACAAAAGACGGCTGTCCTATACGATAAGGACGAGGATGGACATTATGATACTATATCTGCTTTTATAAAGTCTATGCGCGGCTCTGATCCGGATGCTGCGCTCTATTGGCTGGCGAAGATGATTTATGCTGGGGAGGACCCGAGATTTATAGCACGTAGAATAGTTATATGTGCAGCTGAGGATGTAGGAAATGCCGATCCGCAAGCCCTCGTAGTTGCAAACGCAGCACTTCAGGTCTCAGAATTCGTCGGCATGCCTGAGGCGCGCATACCGTTAGCACAGGCAGCAGTCTATATCGCCTGTGCTCCAAAATCGAACGCCGCATATTTAGGCATAGAAAACGCAATGAAGGATGTGGAAGAAGGCAAGACCTTAGATATCCCAGACGATCTGAAAGACGCGCATTTAGATTCAGAAAAATTCGGCCATGGCAAGGGATATAAGTACGCGCATGATTATAAAGATCATTACGTGAAACAGGAATATAAGCCTTCGGATAAGGTTTATTATATACCTACTGATATGGGATACGAGAAGAAGATCAAGGAATGGCTGGAGAA
>JACROW010000069.1 GCA_016214245.1 Candidatus Omnitrophota bacterium
AGTCCCTGGTGCCCGCCGTGAGAGAAATTTAATCTCACTACATCCATGCCAGCAAGCATCATCTTTCTTAAAGTAGTTCGATTGCTCGACGCTGGTCCCAGGGTGCAGATTATCTTGCTCTTAACCATCAGACTTTTAGTTGATGAGGTTTGGTAACTTTAGAGTGGTCTTTCGGGGGTTTCAATTCTTTCAATAAATGCAGTTTATTCTGTTTTTTCAATTCATTGTATATCAATATCCAGGTGCAGTCTTTCTCCTTATCGACTTCGCACTTACCTTTATTCTGGCCTCCGCACGGGCCGATTAAAAGAGACTTCGGGCAGCGCGTTATCGGGCATATGAGGCCGGTGAGTTCCAGCACGCACTCTCCGCAGGCAGAGCACTTCTCCAAAAATATGCCGCCTGCGTCGACTGCGCCCATGAAGAGCGTATCGCACCCGACATGTATCGGCTTTTCGAACCTCAGGTTCTCTTTAACTGACTGAATCCCGAGGCCGCAGGCCAATACAAGGATCGCGTCTGATGACTCAATTTTTACTCTATTCTTTGCAACCTCCAACTTCACCTGTGCCGCAATGCAGGGCGCGTTCGGAATACAGTAGCCGGTGACAATCTTTCCTTCTTTCTCCAAGAGCTCTTTAATCTTCTTGATATCCGCCTCTCCGCCGGTCTTACAGGTCGTAGAGCACTCCCCGCAGCCGATTATAAATATTTTCTTCTCGCCCTCGAGATACTTCAGTATCTCCTTCAATTCCTTCTGTTTAGTGATTATCATCTACTTCAACAGTTCCTTTATATCGTTCTCGAAGACATCCTTCGGCCTATATCCTATGTAGAGCTTTGCAATCTTCGAATCCTTGCTGATTACGAATGTCGTCGGGATCGACCTTATCGGCCCGTAAGCCCCGCTTACCTTCCCATCGTCTATCAGGACAGGATAATTTATATTCATCTTGCCGGCAAAGCCTTTCGTGTCATTTAAGTCGGTTAAACTCACGCCGATCACGGAAAACCCTTGTGCGCTGTAAGAATTTTGTAGGTTCGCAAAATCCAGTATCTCCTCTCTGCACGGCGGACACCAGCTTGCGAAAAAGTCCAGGATGACGACCTTGCCTTTAAAATCTGATAGGCTTACTGTATTCCCATTTATATCCTGAAGGCTAAAATCAGGCGCTTCTTCACCAACCTCTGTCGCACCGCCTCTAGAACAGGCGCCTGTTACAAACAGCGCAAGTGCCAGCATCAGAATCTTGGCAATCTTAAAATTCTTCATACCGTCTCCTTTCTCATTATTTTGTAAATGCGCCTAATAGCTTCCCTGAAATGACTGCAAGATAATTGGTAATTACAAGGATGCCAATGATTATTAAGAATATCCCGCCTATTATATTAATTATACCTATGACCTTCTTGAACCGATTGAAATATGCCAGGAATGAATTTATCGCTAATGCGGTCAAAAAGAACGGCACCCCTATACCCAGAGAATAGACAGTCAAAAGCTTTGCACCTTGTGCGATATCCGCTTTCGTTCCGGCCAAGACCAATATCGAGCCGAGTATCGGGCCTGCGCAGGGCGTCCACGCTGCCGCGAACGTCACCCCTACCAGAAACGAGCCGAAGTAACTAGCGCCTTTCGCCTGAATATTAAACCTCTTCTCTTTGGCCAAAAAGTCTAATTTCAAAATACCAGCTAGATATAATCCAAATGTTATTATAAGGCTCCCGCCGATGATCCTTATGGCCTTTTGATATTGGAAAAATGCCTTCCCGATGGCGGTTGCAGTAAGACCTAATAATATGAATACGATGGAAAATCCGAGTATGAATAGGAGGGAATGTATGATGGCCTTCTTTCGAACTTCACTCTTCTTCTCTGAATCTTTCAAATCTGCAAATGATACGCCTGCTATGTAAGCGATGAATGACGGTATCAAAGGTAGAAGGCACGGCGAAAGGTAAGTCAAAAATCCTGCGACGAACGCCACTATATAAGATATATTTTCACCTGCCATATAACCTTCCCCTCTCTATCGCGTCACTCTGATCTTTATCACGTTCTACTCCGCCTTTATCGACGCCAGCTCCTCGAGCATCTTCTTCTGGTTCTTCAAAATATCGTCGAGTTTTTTAGAGACTTCGGAATCTGAAACAGCCGCTTGAGCCTGGATCCTTCTATCAGTGATTGCAAAAAGAACGGATATCACTATTAAAGAGATGAACAATCCCATTATTATCTTTTTAATCTTCATAACAGCCCTCCATCATTTTTATTGTATGATATTATAACATATCCTTCTTGATAAGGCATTCAAATTGAATGTTAGTGTGCTCAATATTAAATCTGTCCTTTAATAAACGGTTGATCTTATCCAAAATCTCGTTTGCCTTGCTGACATGGCAGTCCTCGATCACCACATGCGCGGTCAACGCGTACATGCCCGAGGCGATCGTCCAGGCGTGCAGATGATGCACTTCATGAACGCCGCTTACTCCGGATTTTACCGCCTCTACGACTCCGTCGATATCCAAATGCTTAGGCGTGGACTCTAAAAGGATATTCCCGGACTCGATGAGAAGCCTGACCGCCCATATGACGATCAATATACATATGAAAAAAGAGATGATTGGGTCAGCTATGAAATTCCCCGTATAAGCGATTACGATGCCAGCGGCGACCACCGCGATGCTCGAGAACATATCCCCTATCTCATGTAGGAACGCGCTCCTTATGTTGAGATCACGGGAGCCTATCCCAGCCAATAGATATGTGCTTATGCCGTTTACGGCCAAGCCTATCCCGGCCACGAACAGCATCTCACCTACTCTTATCTTTTCAGGCGAGATGAATCTCCCTATCGCCTCATATACGAGAT
>JACROW010000067.1 GCA_016214245.1 Candidatus Omnitrophota bacterium
ATATGTTATGGCGCTGGTTAAAGTGGTCTTTCCATGGTCTATGTGTCCGATCGTCCCGACGTTCACATGGGGCTTAGTGCGTTGAAAGGTTTCCTTTGCCATATTCGAGTCCTCCTGCGTGTTTTAGTTTACAGCTTACGGTTAACAGTTTACAGGATACTGTTTACTGTGAGCTGTGCACTGTTCACTAAACTCGTATATTACTATCAGCTGGAGCCCACGACCAGAATTGAACTGGTGACCCCGTCCTTACCAAGGACGTGCTCTACCTGCTGAGCTACATGGGCGTGGTTGTCTCTTTAAAAAGACAAAACACCACTCCTTTTAGAGTTATGCAACAAAACTCTTAATATATTTTATATTATCTTATTATATGATATACTAAATTAGAGCCTTAAATTATATCAAAAATAAGTTAAGTGTCAAGGTATTTTTTAATTTTTGATTTTTCGGCCAAGACTTGACTTATTGAAAATTATAGGATATACTATAATGAAAGATTATGAGAGGAGGTGAGTTCAGGAATGCAGAAAAAAATTATTACATTAGTGACCTTGTCGATATTTATATTTTCCGCGATTGGTGCATATACTGCTTCAGCCGATACATCACAACCAACAGCAAAACCGTTGGAATCAACGAAAGATAGAATAAGTAGAGCCATGAATAATATCGTACTGGGGCCAACCGAGGTTCCCGAGAACTTAGATAAAACTAAGACTAAGGGGACCAAGATCGATAGGTGTTCGGAAAAGACGCGGAGCGGTGTTGAACGGGGCATCGCAAGGCTGGTGGCCGGCGTATGGCAGCTTGCGACATTCTGGTATTCTGATCCAAATGCCGCCTCTACAACTGGATCAACTTCTACTAAATAATAATAGGTATTTTAAATCTCTTCAAGCGCCTCTTTCTTAATCCATGCTATTTTATTGTCGAGGCGCTTGATTTGTCGCCAACCATTTCTGGTCTGAAGCACTATAGCCTTATTCCCTTCGTGCAGTCTATAATACGTTGTCGATTTATCGATAGGCTCGTATTTTGCATCTACTTCCTCCTGGATCACGATGCCATATCGTAATATCTCCTCATCATAATATCGGATTGCGAATGCTGAAGAGTCTAACAGGAATGCGGCGAGCGTTATCAGGAGCAATAATCTGGACCTCTTTATAAAGATGGGATTTATAATATTTACTGCCGAGACCAAGATCACGAGCGCGTAAAGGATAGCCCCGATAATAGCTATCGTATTTAGACTGTAATCGCTGAACAGCCTTTCGACCATCCTTATGAGGATAAACCTTGATGAAGGCTGGAGATCAGAGCCTTCGACCAAAGATTTTGCGTAGTTCAGATTTGCTTTAAGGTCGCTATCGCCAGGCATGAAGATCTTTGCCCTTTCGTAGCATAGTATCGTATGACCGATCTTCCCCAATTTTAAAAACCCATTTCCCATATTATAGTGTACATTGCCGCTCCCAAGGCCCATATCCAATATAGCGATATAACCTTCAACGGCCTTCGCGTAATCCCCTTTCTCATAGAGCGCGTTCGCCTTATAGAACAACGCTAGCGCATCTTTTGCCTCGTCCGATAGAGCCGCCTGAGGTACGAAAAGTAGCACTATTATAAATAGTAATATATATCTTCTCATAATTTCGCCCGCTCAAAATATTTTATCACTTCTTCCAGCTCTCTCAGGTCATCCGCCATCTTCAATTCGTTGACTTCTAAAAGCGCGAATCTCGCCTGATCACAGGTATTAAAGAGATTCTCGACCTTTTTCAAAATCTCTACGTCAATCCCTTTTATGCTTAAAGCGGCATCCACTATATCAGCTGTTATCCCCCCTCGCGGCATATGCAGCCTATCGGCCAGATATTCCTGAAGTGCCTTAAAAAAGGCCTCATAAAAAATCTTCGGATCATTTATGTTCAAATGGCGTTTTAGAGTTACACTTACTCTCTTCGCCAGCCTCAGGGCCCTCAGGCGCCGTGCGTACCGCGTATCGGCCTTAAGCCTTTCGGTTTTACGGTGAATCGTATAAAGTGTAATCAAAAATAAAAGTGGAATAGCTATCGCCGCCAAGAATATCTTATCCTTGTAGATTCTAAAGCCCGCCTTCACTATCTTACCGGGAGAATCCTTTATGTATATGATATCCTTCCTCAACTCTTCATGTTCAGGGCCTATAGCCACAGGCACTCCGACAACCTGTGCTGGCGCTTCCTCCTTACCCTTCTCAACCTGTATAGGGATCGGCCCCTGCACGATAGTCTGGTATGCCTTTTTATCAGTATCGAAATAGCTAAAGCTGGCCGTGGGCGTCTGGGTGACTTGGTCCGATTCAGGAATCAGGACCTGCCTGAAGGTCTTACTGTACGCTTCGGTCTTCACCTCGGGTTCGTAAAGTTTAAATCCTTCGGTATTTTCCAGCTTTGGCGCCAGTACCGTATTGAAATTGCCTGTGCCGTTTATCGACATGTTTAATGTTACTGGATCCCCGACCTTCACTTTATTGGGGCTCGCGCTGAATATGAATTGATAATCACCAACAGCCCCTGAGTAATCTTTAGGCCGGAGCGCGCCTGGAAGAGGCGACACCATAAGCGGCGCATCCTGAGATTTTAATTCTATAGGATATCTCTCGACATGCGTGAAAAAATCTTCGAAGAACGGATCGCTGAAGCCGTCCCTTTCGAAGAAATCATCTATGCTGGAGGGCGCCCTTCGCATCCTCTTTTTGACAACCAGATTGCATTTGACCTTTGCAGGCCCAAAGCGATAATCACCGGGACGGGTTGCAAATATGTTAGTCTTAAATTCCAATACATCGTATATCAGACCGCCCAATTCTTCCTTATATAGTTTCGGCTCTTTGAACTCCGCTTTTGAGAAGCCTTCCTGATCAAAAGTCGGCAGCTGTATATCGCTCATATTCAGCCTGTTAACGTAAAGCCTTACAGTGACCGGGATGAGCTCATTCACATATGCTCGAGTCTTGCCAAGGCTCAATGTCAAAAATAACCTGTCGGTCAAATTGAGTTTGTCGGTCAGGGCCTCTTCGGGTTTCTCCTGCATGATCACCTTTTCTTCGACCGCTTCCAGGAAGGCGATATTTGAAATATGCTTATTCCCTTTATAATCGAATGAGAAAGGGCCCAATTCAAATTTGCCGATCCTTAACGGAAGGACAGAATACATATGCGTTATCGAGTTTGAGACCCTGCCGTTTATAACCGTCATCATGGTCGACGGACCGAGATAGCGCACCTCAAGGCCGTCGATCAATATAAGACTACGAAATCTACTCATCTCACCAGTCTTTTAGCGGTTCGGGCTCTTTCACCGGCTTTCTTCTTATCCGGATCATCCTTCCAGTAACCTCTTCGCCCTTATAGCCCTCTAGAAGCATCCTCGCTTCTTCTTCGGACATCTCTCTTGGCTCCTCCTGCTTCTCCTCTTTCGGCCTGGATTTATCTTCTCCTGTTTCAGGCTGCTGGGCCGGTTTCTGTTCTCTAGGCCCCCCTTCTTCTTTTTTCTCTTCACCGGCCTTCGGTCCTTGATCCTTCTTCTCTGACTCTCCAGCATCTTGAGGCCCTTTTCCCTGCGGCTTTTTCCGCTGCTCTTCCTTCTCACCGCTGGATTTTTTTTCTTCCTCTTTACCGGCTCCTCCGCCTTCTTTGCTCTGAGAAGAGCCTTCCTTCTTCTCTTGCTGCTTCTGTTGACTTTCCTTTCTTTCCTCTTTGTCCTTCGATTCCTTTACTCTATTCTGGACAAATTCATAATTGAATTTACAAGCCATGTCTTTCGGGTCCAGATCCATTGAACGCTTATAAAATTCTAGCGCTGTTTCAAGGGCCCCGCGCCTATAATGAGAGTTACCTATATTATAATCCGTCCCAGCTACCAGGCCGCCTTCCCCTGATGCGATCGCCTTATTGAACGAATTTATGGCCTTATCATATGCACCTTTCTTATATAGGGCAGTTCCCATGTTAAAATTTACGATGCCGGATCCGGAATTCTTTGATAAGGCGCCCTCATAAAGTTTGGCTGCCTCGTCATACTTTTTACTATTATACAATAAATTCCCTTTCTTCACATCGGCTTTTATGTCTGCGAATGAAGGCGGGGGTAATAAAAGAACTATCGACAAAAATACTATCAATGGTAGATATATCCGGTTCACACAGCCGCCTTCTTTCTTTCAGCAATCAGGGGCTCTACAAATAAAAGAAATACCGCTAATGCGAGAAAGATCTGAAAACGTTCCTTATAGCGCTTCTTCATCTTGGCCTCGAGCTCCCTCTTTTCCAATCTTGATATGCTCCTGTCATACAAAAGGGTAAGGCCGAATTCACTCTTTGTGGCGCGCACGTAGCTTCCGCCGGTTGTAATGGCTATTTTCTTTAAGAGCTCTTCATTCAGTTGCGTCTTGACAACGTTTCCGCTTTTATCCGCGAGATAACCCCTCTGGCCGTATTCATCCACAGTCTGTATGACTTCGCCTTCGCTCGTCCCGACGCCCACACAGTATATCTTTATGCCAAGCCTTGACGCCTCATTCGCCGCACTTATTGCGTCGCCTTCCAGCTCTTCGCCATCTGTGATTATGACCAATACCTTGTACTTCACTTCATGCCCGCCCTTAAAGGTATCTATAGCCTCTTTGATGGCGCTCGATATGGATGTGCCGCCTCGCGGTATCGTGGTGGTATTGAGGTCGTCGAGCGCCAGGAGAAAGCCGTTATAATCTATCGTCAGGGGGCATTGCAAAAATGCCGTGCCGGCAAAAGCTATCAGGCCGATCCTATCTCCGCTCAATTTTTTGACCAGATCCTTCACGGCGAATTTCGACCGTCCAAGCCTGTTCGGTTTCACATCCATGGCAAGCATGCTTTTGGAGGCATCTATAGCTATCAGGATATCGAGGCCCGTCCTCTTCACCTCTTCCCAAACAAAGCCCCATTGCGGCCGCATGAGCGCAAGGAGGCTTAACAGAACGGCAAGCGTTAAGATAGATATCTTGAAGACCTTCCGTTTTATACTAAGTGAGGGCGTTATTGCGCCGGCTAAATTCCTCTCGACAAACCTCTCCGCAAGGGTCTTCCTTCTTCTCATGGACCACATAAAAAATATGACCAATATGAGGCCGGAAAAAAATAATAGATAGCGAATAGGATTAGCGTAATGCATATATTAAGGTACCTTCAAAAGCAGCGTATTTGATAAAAATATTTCGATTAACAATATGGCAAGGCCCGGAATAAGGAAATAGACGAACCGCTCGCTGTATTCCCTGTATCCGAGATGCTCTATATTGGACTTCTCAAGCCTGTCTATTTCGTCGTAGATCTTCCTTAGAGTTTCTGTATCGGTTGCACGATAGAATCGTCCTCCCGTAGCATCGGCTATTCTTTTCAGAGATTCTTCGTCTATATCTATAGGTATATTTTGATAGACGGTCCTGCCATAGATATCCTTCACGGGATATGGGACGAGGCCCTTAGTTCCGACGCCTATGGCGTAGATCTTTACCTTTAAGGCCTTTGCCGCCTCAGCCGCGACAAGCGGCGAGATATTTCCGGCATTATTTATGCCGTCTGTAAGTAATATCACCAGCCTACTCTTCGTCTTGCTTGTCCTAAGCCTATTCAGGGAGCTGGCGATCGCTGAGCCTATGGCTGTCGCGTCTTCTATCATGCCGACCCTGACCCTGTCGAGATTCTCTGTCAACCACGCGTAATCTGTAGTGAGAGGACAGACGGTATATGCGCGCGCGGCGAATGCTACCATTCCTATCCTGTCGTCGATTCTCTTCTTGATGAATTCCTTGACGACATCCCTTACCACATCGAATCTGTTCAGCCTTTTATTTCCGACCCTGAAATCCTCGCCAAGCATGCTTGTCGATGTATCGAGCGCCAATACAATATCGACCCCTTCCGATACAGTCTTTGTCCCTTCCAATACCGCTTGGGGCCTGGCGAGCGCCAATAGCATTAACGTGAGGGCAAGCGCCCGGAAAAATATAAGGAACTTAGTGAGGCGAGATCTCATCGTGGCTTTCAGATCCTTCACAAGCTCCTCTGATGAAAATAGAAAGGAGGAATCTTTGTTACTTCTCCTGCCAAAAAGGATTAGGAATGGAATCAATAATATAAATACCAAAACCCACGGGTCTTTAAACGCGAACATACCTACTGCCTCGTCTCTTCTATGAAACCTCGCATAGGCCCGACTTTACACTAAAGAGAGGTTCCATATGCTATCGCATTGGATTGGCATATGAAATTTTTAGCTGCCGCAAAGACCGAATCTATTTCAGCATTGCTGGGCGCGTACTTCGCAAACTTCACCAGGTCGCAGGCTACCAGAAACTCTCTCAATGTACTCTTCTGCCCAACCGCAAGAAGGGTGGAATCTTTTAGCGAGTTCAAAAATTCCTCTGTTGTCATCTCCGGCGCCTTTAATATGAAACGCCTCTCTATGTAATGTCTGACACAATCTGAAATCTTAATATAATATTCTTTGACGGCCCCTGTCCTGGATAGTAGAGCCCGGATCGCTTCAAGTTCTTCCAGTGCTATTTCATGCGGCAGTTTCAGCGGCGCCATTCGTCTTCGTTTATATATGATAATAGCCAATATAAAAAAACCTAAAAGCGCGATTATGCCCGACATAAGAATCCAGTTTATTTCATAAAAATAGATAGGCCCTTTTATATCTTTTATATCGCTAACCTTCTCTTTCGAAGGCATTACGCTCTTAACCATCACCTTTAACTCGCCGGTCTTCTTGACCACCCAATCCTTCCCGCTTTTCTGCCTGTACCTTATTTCGAAAGATGGTATCTTATGCTCTCCGGTTGAATATGCGCTTATCGCATGCCAATTGGAAAATACGCGTTTGCCGAAAAGGGATCTTGCGGTCCTCTTACCGGAATCCTTTATCTCGAAGTCGCCAATCTTATTTTCCGGGAATTTTGAGAATTCAACATCCAGATCCTCTTCCGAGCTGATCTCTATCGCATATCGTATCCTGTCGCCGATGAAGACAGAATTTTTATCGATTGATGTTCGAACTACGGGTTCATATTTTTCAGCTGCCATCCCGATGGAAGCTGAGGATAAGAATAAACCTATTATCATGAAGAGGAAGATTCTCATATCCGCCTCTTCCTCATCCTGAAAAATTTTATGAATTCCTCGATGTAGGGCTTATCGGTCCGTATGTCTATATGGTCGACGCTTATCGAGCCGAAGAGCCTCGAACGTTCCTCTATCATCCTTCGGGATTTAGCCGCATAAGCCTCTCTTTGTCTTGCGTTTGCGGTATCGATCAAAAAGAATGACCCCTTCTCCGCATCAGCCACCTCTACCAAACCCGCCTTTGGCAATTCCGTCTCTCTTGGGTCGGTTATCGTAACTGCGACAACATCATGCTTTTTATTCGCTATGGAAAGCGGCTTTTTGAAATCCTTCGCGAAAAAATCGGATATTACAAAGACGACGGCCCTTCTGGTTATAACCCCATCAAGAAATTCCAGAGCCCCGGCGATATCGGTTCCTTTCCCTTTGGGTTTAAAGTATATCGCCTCCCTTACAACCCTCAGGACATGCTGTAATCCTTTCCTAGGCGGAATGTATTTCTCAACCCTATCCGTGAATACTATCAATCCGACACGGTCATTATTCTGGACCGCGGCAAACGCTAAAATAGACGAAACCTCGGCGGCAAGTTCGTTTTTAAGCCGCCTGGTCGTCCCGAAATATGAAGAGCCTGAAGCATCCAACAGTATCATGACCGTGAGCTGCCTCTCCTCAACATATTTCTTTATATAGGGATGCCCCATCCTCGCGGTGACGTTCCAATCGATGGAACGTATCTCATCGCCCGGCTGGTATTCCCTGACCTCATCGAACTCTATGCCCCTGCCTTTGAAGACGCTTTCATATTGACCTGACAATATATCGGTAACAAGCCTCGATGTAGTTATCTCAATCCGTCTTATCTTTCTTATTATCTCTTTCGGCAGCATATTTTCCTGCTAACTTACTACGGAACTTCCACTTCCTCGAATATCCGCCTGACGATATCTTCGGAAGTCTTATCCTCTGCCTCTGCCTCATAACTCACTATCACACGGTGCCGTAAGACATCCATGCCGATACTTTTGACATCCTGCGGAACGACATAACCCCGGCCCTGTAAAAATGCATGCGCCTTTGCCGAAACGGCCAGATAGATGCTCGCCCTGGGAGACGCCCCGTATTGGATGAGGCCTGCTAACTCATCGAGCTTATAAGACTTTGGCTCTCTCGTGGCAAATACAATATCGATTATATACTTCTCTATCCTCTCATCTATGTAAATCTCATCGACAACCTTCCTAGCTTTTACGATATCTTCCGGCCCGATCACAGGCGTTACTGTTATCTTCTTATCTGTCAGCGCCATCCGCTTCATTATCTTATGCTCTTCGTCTTTATTAGGGTATCCGATCTTTAATTTAAGCATGAACCTGTCAACCTGGGCTTCGGGTAACGGGTACGTCCCCTCCTGCTCAATCGGATTCTGCGTCGCCAGCACCAGGAA
>JACROW010000068.1 GCA_016214245.1 Candidatus Omnitrophota bacterium
GAGATTTACCGACTCGATAAAGATTTGGTCGAAGTGGAGTTTTTGCGACGCGGCGGTAATTCAGTGGTAGAATGCCAGCTTGCCAAGCTGGATGTCGTGGGTTCGAAACCCATCCGCCGCTCCAGTTGTTTGACGGTAGAAGGCTACGATGGGATCCACTGTCTGCTATTGAGTGAACAGTGAAACCCATCCGCCGCTCCATCGTATCTTTTTCTTTTTAAATGAGTTACCTGGATCGATTCGAAAGGAGAAGTTGGCATGAAGATCATGGAGTTTTTGGATAAGAAGGCCATAACGGTGAATCTAAAGTCGGCTGACAAGGAAGGTGTGATAAAAGAATTGGCCGATCTTTTGGTGAAGGCAGGCGATATCAAAAATAAAGACGAACTGGTAAGGGTCCTTTTGGCAAGAGAATCTTTAGGCTCAACAGGCATCGGCCAGGGCATAGGCATACCGCACGCGAAATCGCCGAATGTCAAGAATGTGGTTGCCGCATTCGGCCTCTCTCAACGGGGTGTGAATTTTGATTCCCTGGATGGAGAACCTGCCTATATATTTTTCCTTCTTATAGCGCCGGAGGAGTCCGCCGGCCCGCATTTAAAGGCATTAGCGAGGATATCGAGGATGCTCAAGGATAAATATTTCAGGGAACAGTTAAAGAAGGCGAGAGATGAGAAAGATATCCTTCGCATAATTCAGGAAGAAGACGCAAAAAAATATTAACGGGATGAAGATACTCAAGGCATTTAAATGGCTGTATCCGGGGATGTGGGTCAAGAGGTGGATCCTCTTGACAGTCTTTGGGATAATTATGATATCCATGGGATTTGTCATGGTGATATTGGAGCAAAACCCCGGGAATAAAACTTATGCGGGCGTCATAATAATAACGGGCATATTGTCCGTTATAACCGGAGTGAAGAGGATAATAAAATCTTTTGTCACAATCCTTTTGCCTCAAAGAGAAGATGAGCTTGTAGATAAGGTCTATCAGAAGAGGATTTTAGATAGGGGGCCAAAGATAGTCGTCATAGGCGGAGGCACCGGGCTATCTACGCTTCTACATGGTCTCAAAGAATATACGAGTAATATCACCGCTATCGTAACGGTCGCAGACGATGGCGGCTCATCAGGCAGGCTCAGGCAGGATTTTGACATATTGCCGCCAGGAGATATAAGAAACTGCCTTGTGGCGCTGGCCGACGCAGAGCCATTGATGGGGAGATTATTCCAGTTCAGATTCGGCGAAGGGACTGAATTCAGCGGCCACAGTTTTGGAAACCTGTTTATAACAGCCATGTCGAAAGTGACCGGCGATTTTGACGCGGCCATAAAGGAATCGAGCAAGGTCCTGGCGATAAGGGGCAGGGTCGTCCCGTCAACCCTCGATAAGATCACATTGATGGCAGAGCATATCGACGGCTCCGAGACAGTCGGCGAGAGCCAGATTCCTAAAGCCGCCAGCCCCGTGAAGAGAATTCATTTAAGGCCCGTGAACTGCAAGCCAACCGATGAAGCCCTAGACGCGATAAAGCGGGCAGATGCCATTATTCTGGGGCCGGGAAGTTTATATACGAGCATCATGCCGAACCTATTGATTGGCAAGATATACCAGGAATTGATATCATCCAAAGCTATAAAAATATATGTGTGCAATGTCATGACCCAGAAAGGCGAGACCGATGATTACAAGGCGAGCGACCACCTCAAGGCGATAATAACGCATACGGCACCCGGCATAGTCGAGTATTGCATCGTGAACACGGCCAAGATCCCCGATGAGATGCTGAAAAAATACAAGGAAGAAGAATCGTATCCGGTGATACCTGATTCCGAAAATATAAGAAAGATGAAGTATAAGGCAATAGAGGCGCATATAATAAGCACTGAAGATTATGTGCGGCACGATGCGGTCAAACTGGCCAGGATCATAATAGATTTGGTGACGAGCCTGAAGAGATCGCGATGAATATTGAAAAGTCGATCGTCATCAGGAATAAACAGGGCCTACATGCCAGGCCTGCAGCATTATTTGTACAGATAGCAAATAAATTCGATTCTGATATCACGGTATCCAAGGGAAAGCTAAAGGTCAACGGTAAATCTATCATGGGGATAATGATGCTCGAGGCCGGAAAAGGGGCTAAAGTAACCCTGACTATCAAAGGGGAGGATGCCGAACAGGCGATGGCCGAATTGGAGAATCTACTGTTAAGCGACATTGAAGATCTTACTATGTAGAGGAAGAATCTTGTGACAAAGAAGAAAGAGTTCATATTGAAAGGAATCCCCGCCGCCCCCGGTATCACCAGCGGCAAGGCGTTCCTTTTTGGCCGAGAACAGCACGCCATCCCAAGGATCAGCATAAAAGAGGAAGAGATCCAAAATGAGATAAGGCGTTTCAAGGATGCCCTCATCCATACCAAGAATGAAATATTGGATATAAAAAAGCGTATCTCGGAAGAGATGGGGATCGAACATGGCCAGATATTCAGCGCGCATCTATTGGTCATCGAAGACAGCATGCTCATAGAAGAAGTGGTATCGAAGCTGAAGAAAGAGAAGCTTTCTATAGAGTACATCTTTCAGGATGTCCTGAGGAGATATATCAAGGTCTTCTCGGAGATGGACGATGAATATCTTAGGGAGCGGATAAGCGATATAAACGATGTGGGTAGAAGGATATTGAGGAATCTGATAGGCGCCAAAGAAGACATCCTGAGCGATCTCAAAGAAAAGGTGATAGTCATCGCGTATGACCTCTCTCCTTCCGAGACTGCGACGATGCATAAGAAGAACGTCATTGGATTTGTGACAGACATAGGCGGCAGGACCTCCCACACTGCGATAATGGCGAAGTCTTTGGAAATACCCGCAGTTGTCGGATTAGAGATAGTGACAAAGAAGGTGGAGAGCGGCGATATCGTTATCGTGGACGGAACCCACGGCATTGTCATAGTCAACCCTTCGCCAAAGACGCTCAAGAAATATGAAGCGGATAGAGAAAGGTTTGTAGCGTTTGAACGGCATCTATTGGAACTAAAAGACCTGCCCTGTGTGACACTTGATGGAAGAAAGATAGGGCTGTCGGCAAACATTGAAGTTCCGGAAGATCTCCCCTCGGTTATAGCCCACGGTGCAGAAGGCATAGGTCTATACAGGACCGAGTACTTTTATATGAACAGAAAAGACCTTCCGACAGAAGATGAGCAGTTCAAGGCATATTCAGCGGTCGCTAAAAGAGTAAAGCCCCACTACGTCATCATAAGGACCCTCGACTTAGGCGGCGACAAATTCCTGTCTCAATTAGAAGTCCCTCATGAGATGAATCCATTTATGGGCTGGCGCGCGATAAGGTTCTGCCTCGCGAGACCCGATATATTCAAAACACAGCTCAGGGCCATTTTAAGGGCGTCGACGCATGGAAACCTGAAGGTCATGTATCCGATGATATCGGGCTTAGATGAGCTGCGGCAGGCGAACGCCATTTTGGATGAAGCTAAAAAAGAGCTTAAAAAAAGGGCCCTTCCTTTTAACGAGGATATTGAAGTTGGGGCGATGATAGAAGTGCCTTCTGCCGCGCTGACAAGCGACATCCTGGCAAAGGAGGTGGATTTTTTCTCGATCGGCACAAATGATTTGATCCAATATTCGCTCGCAGTCGACAGGGTCAATGAAAAGATAGCCTATCTTTACGAACCAGCCCATCCCGCGGTATTGCGGCTCATCGAAAATATAATAGAAAATGGCCACAAGGCCGGCATAGGGGTTGGCATGTGCGGTGAGATGGCGGGAGACATGACGATGACCCTCATACTTTTGGGATTGGGCCTCGACGAATTCAGTACCTCGCCTATAACCATTCCGGAGATCAAGCGCATAATAAGGTCTGTAAATATGGAACAGGCGAGAGAGATCGCCAAGAAGGCCATAACTTTAACTACAGGAAAAGAAGTCGCGGATTACGCGAAGAAGAGATTAAGAGAGGTTGTATCAGACATAGTCATATAGATCATATAGATAAAGACAGGTGAAGACACATGCTGAGCCTTGATGATTTCGATGTAATAGAAAGGTACGACAAGTCCGGAATGCTGAAACTGATCGAATCGTTTCCGGAACAATGTTCCCGGGCCAAGGAGATCGGGATGGCATTTAATCTGCCGGCTGGTTTCAGGGCTCAATATAAAAATATTATATTTGCGGGGGTGGGAGGCTCAGCCATAGGCGCAGACCTTGTGAGATCATATATAACTGATGAGGCCAGGATACCCATCTTTGTAAATAGGAATTATACGTTACCCGGATTTGTCAACGAGGACTCTCTCGTAATCGCCTCGAGTTATTCGGGCAATACAGAAGAGACCCTCAGTGCATATGATGATGCCAAATCGAAAAAGGCCGCGTTATTTGCGATAACATCGGGAGGCGAACTGGAAAGGCGCTTAAAAATGGACAATATACCTCATATGATCATACCGGCAGGCCTCCCGCCGAGATGCGCACTCGGTTACTCTTTCTTTCCCATCCTGGCCTTATTTGGAAAAATAGGCTTGATAGAGGATAGATCGAAAAAGATAGATGTAATGGTTGGTCTTTTAAAGGATTTAAGAGATAAAAAAAACGCTCACAATGTGTCCGAAAAGGAAAACGTCGCCAAATCGCTGGCCAGGTCCATATATCTAAAATATCCTATAATTTATGGCGGCCAGGATCACATAGACTCTGTCGTAACAAGATGGAGGGGACAACTCGCTGAGAATTCGAAGACCATCTCTTCCAGCCATATATTGCCCGAGATGAATCACAATGAGATAGTTGGATGGGAAAATCCTAAGAAATTATTGGGGCATTTCATCGTGATATGCTTAAGGGATTCCGATGACCACCGGCGCACTTCAAAAAGGATGGATATAACGAAGACGATAATAGAAAAAAATAATGTTAAGGTCATCGAGGTGTATTCTGTAGGCGTAGACCTTTTATCGAGGATCTTCTCGCTTATCTATATAGGAGATTTCGTAAGTTTCTATTTAGCGATATTGAATAAAAGAGACCCAACGCCCGTTGAGAGTGTGACGTATCTTAAGAATGAGCTGGCAAAGGGATGAAGGCCCTCATCTTAGCAGCAGGATATGCCGTAAGGCTAAAAGAGCTCACTCGTGATACGCCGAAGTCGCTCCTTGAGATAGGCGGGCGAAAGATAATAGACCGGATAGTCGAGAAGATCATAAAGATAAGAACGATAGATTCGATATATCTTGTAACAAATGCAAAGTTCTTTGAAAAATTTAACACCTGGTTAAAAAATTCGAAATACCGCGATAAAATATCCCTCATAAATGACGGAACAACTTCCAATGAGACGAAGCTCGGGGCCAGTAAAGATTTGGAGATTGCGATAAGCGAAAAGCATATTGATGAAGATCTCTTGGTTATAGCATGCGACAATCTATTCGAGTTTGAGCTGGATGAATTTTTAAAATTTGCGATTGCCAAAAGACGTAACGGCGTTTCCATCGCGGTGCATGACATAAGGGACCGCGAATCGGCCAAAAGATTCGGCGTGGTTGAAATTGATAAGGATAAAAGGGTAATCGA
>JACROW010000053.1 GCA_016214245.1 Candidatus Omnitrophota bacterium
TATCGGAATGTCGTTTCTGGTGTAACCGAAATTCGTAAGAGACCCGGCCTTTTGTTCGTGGCTTATAACCTTGTGCCGCTTAAAAATATCCTTTCCCAACAATTCCTTCAACTGGCACGCGTCGTGCTTCTTATGGAGCCCTGTTGCCACGATTATATCTATTGAGCGAGAGCTATTCCTAATCCTCTTCAATAGGTTTGGCAAAACCTCTTTTAAATGCGCCTTCCGCGTATTGTCCGGAACTACTATCAGGATATCCTCAAGACCGGAAAGCACATCTTCAAGTCTGTATCCAGCCAAGGGGTTATCGAGCGATTCCGAAAGTAACCGGGTTATATTTTTGTAACCGGATTTTTTGTTCCGGAGGATGTCGAGGAGGCGAGACCGCGGCAGCGAAAATTCGAGAGACCCATTACCATATGGGATTTTTAAATCTATTGTTCCGATCATATTAAACTAAGGATCTCCTTGGGGAAGATATTATCAAGCCCCAGTATGCAATTCGGATCGAGCGATTTCTTTATCCTGGCCATCTCCAATATGCCGGCCTTGCCATACATCTCTTCTAAATATCTATGCTTCGTCTTTCCTATGCCATGTTCGGCTGAGACCGTGCCGCCAAGAGATACGCCTTTATTCACGAACTCGAAGGCAATATCTTTTGTCTTAGCCAGCTCTTCTTTGGATTTAGGAAGGATATTGACGTGCACATGGCTCTCCCCTATATGGCCGAATATGACATGTTCCACTCTTTCCTTCTTAAACGTATCGACATAAAAATTCATCATCCTGCCGAACTTATCGTCCGGAACCGCTATGTCTGTGCTCAACTTTTGGAAACCGCTTCTCTTCACGATATCATTTATAGTTTCCGGCACTGCGTGGCGAAGCTCTGTGAATCTTCGGGCTTCCCTTTCATTCATTGCAACCCAGGTATCGTCCAGCGACGCAGAATATCTTGATATGAGCTTAAGCCAGGCTTCAGTCAATCTATCCTCGTTATCCTCACCTGTAACTCCTTGCTCGAAAAATATGGCCGCATTCATATCTTTAGGGACGTTTCTATCTTTGGCGCTTAACAGTCTCAGCGCATTGTGATCAAAATACTCGATGGATAACGCGTCCGGGGTAAATCCGTCTTTGGACGGTATGCTCCTCGACAATCTCTTCGCCTCCTCTGCAAAATTCCACGAATCTCTCTCCTCCCTGAAAAATACAAACGCGCTTAATATCTTTGACGGCTTTTCGACCAGCTCAAGCTCTATCTCCGCTATAACCGACAGCGTCCCCTCCTGGCCGATAAAAAGGTCTATCAAATCCATACCGTCTTTTGCGAAATAACCCGCTGAATTCTTGATGTCCGGCATCTTATAGTCCGGTAAAGGTATATTTATCTGGCGGCCGCTCTCCAGTTTTAAGGTTGAATCGCCCCGTCTCAGAAAGATCTCACCGCGCCTTACCTCGAGGATCTCGCCGTCCGATAAGACCATCTTAAGACGTTTTATATACTTTCTCGTCGGGCCATACTTGAACGACCTTGAGCCGGAGGCATTAGTGGCGACAGTGCCGCCTACAAATGCCGTCCTCTCTGTAGGATGAGATGCGTAGAAAAGCCCGTTCTTCTCAGCCGCGTTTTTAAGGTCCTCGACTAAAAGGCCGGCCTGGACTGTCGCCTGTCGATTGGCCTTTGATATATCGATAACATTGTTGAATCTTTCCATTGAGATAAGGTAGCCGCCGAAGGGTATCCTCGCGCCTGCCGTGCCTGTGCCGCCGGCTGATATCGTTACCGGGGTCTTCTTAGGGTAGTTATCATTTAAAAAGTTAGAAAGTTCGTCAATATCCTGCGGGAAGACGGCGCCTTCTGCATGGCCGCCTTTGAGGTTGGAACTATCTTCGAAATAGGTCTTGAAGGTTTCGGGATCGGTCTTGATCAACATGTTTTAGATAGCGAGTTCCTTAAGCTGGGGAAGGTATTTCAGCGCCTCTTCCTCGCCGCGTTTCACGACCTTGGCGCTCTCGTAGAATTCATACCAATCCACAGTGGGCACAACCGGATGCATCGCCACATCAGCGTCCTGACAGCTCCTCTCAGCCAGAAGGTATTCGCTCGCCTGAATGCTGTTAACTATAACATCGAATATGTTAGAGACTTTTCTCTTGGACCTTTGGACATCGCTAGGGCTTGGGAGGGCGTTCACCGCGATTATCTTACTGA
The DNA here is from genome assembly GCA_016214245.1 of Candidatus Omnitrophota bacterium. Lineage (GTDB taxonomy): Bacteria > Omnitrophota > Gorgyraeia > 2-01-FULL-45-10 > 2-01-FULL-45-10 > JACROW01. Next base: position 2,219 of record JACROW010000053.1, read on the forward strand.
CACCAAGCCTCATAAGGAGATTTGTCGGAAGCGGATTTATTATCCCGCCGTCCACTAGAAGCCTTCCTTCGATCGTGACAGGCTCGAAGACTCCGGGTATGGCGATAGATGCCATGAGGCAATCGACGAGGCTGCCCCTGTCCAGGACAACCTCCTCTCTCTTTTCGATATCGCAGGCGATTATCTTAAACGGAAGCTTAAGATCGTAGAATGTCATGTCGCCGAATTGAGATAGGAGAAACCTCCTGACCTCTCTCCCTTTTATCAGGCCCCTTTTTGGAAACGCCAGATCTATCAGCCTGAATATCGCAATCTTTCTCCTGAATCTCGAAGCTATCTCTTCCATCTCGGCCGTATCTTTGCCTGAGGCCCAAAGCGCCCCTATCAAAGCGCCCGTAGAGGTCCCGACCACTATATCTATGGGAATGCGCTCTTTTTCTATAATCTTTAAGATTCCGGCATGGGCCAGGCCCATCGCGGCACCGCTCGACAAGGCGAGCCCTATCAGGCAATCGCCCGCCTCTCTTGATATCCTCCTCACAGCCTTCGAATATTCGCACTCAGGATATTCTGTGACCAGCGGAATCTTGGAGATGTCTATTCCTCCTTCTCCGGACTTATCTATCTCCGGCAGCGTTGCAAAGATGTCATGCTTCAGGATCTCCTGCCGCTTGAGATGAGTTGCGATAGGCGTCTTACCGTGCTCGCTGATGATAACCTTTATTTTAAGGCTTATATCGGTTGAGGATTTCTCCAATTCAGAGATCAGACTGCCAGTCATGTGGAGGCTAGTTTCGTCTGAAGCCGTTAGGATATGGAGCATGTCAGACTGCTTAAGCGATTCAAAAGAAGTCTTATCTATATGGCTCGGCAGGTCTACGACCACATAATGGTATTCGCCTGTCAGGAAGCTCAATAACTGTATCAGGTAGGCATTGCCGCCGTTTTTATGCCGAATGTTTAAAATATCTATTCCGGAATGATGTTTAAATATGGCTGCATTGATATTACTGTCATCGAAAAACGGCCTGTCTGCGGCTATTGGGTTTAATGGGGCCGTAATTCCCAAAAGTCCGATCACATCTTCACCGGCCGAATCCAAAATCACGAGGATTATCTTTTTGCGTGTCTGGAGCTTAAGGCTTAGGGCGAAATTTACGGCGTAGGTCGTCGTCCCAATTCTTTCAGATGTCGCCATGATGGATATAATTGTGCTTTCAAATATCTTCTTCTCGCGAACGTCTTTTCGTTTGAGCCGCCTTGAGAGAGTCTGGCCAAAATGTATCGCCAGGTGAGGAATGCGCTTCAGGATATTTCCGAATTCATCCTTCGGAATCTTCAAGACTATAGAATCGTTTACCGCCTGGACAGTGACAGAATGAGGCTCGCCGGTCAGAAGAGAGATTATCCCGACGTATTTACCTCTTTTGAGATATTCCAAGACCTCGGCCTTGCCGTCCCTTCTCACATAGGCCTTCAGCCTCCCTGTGATTACGCAATAAAGGGCATCCGCTAGGTCGAGCTCTTTATAGAGAATATCGTCTTTCTTATACTCTACGAGGGCGCTCGCCTTAGCGACTAGCCTCTTATCCTTTAATGAAAGGTCCGCAAAAAGAGGAAGCCTCTCGATTATAGAAAGCTTTTCCTGCAGCCGCAGGATAGCGTTCATAGCCTATTCATCCTTCGCGCCTCTACCGAAGGGAAGCTTTATAATCTCTTTCAGCGCCTCCTTCGTATCTCCAAGAGTCCCTGCAGCTTCTTTGGCAAGGCATTTTCAAATGCAAGTCATCATTTCGGATGCCTTTTCAAGAACAGCGCTCCCCCTGCTCACAATCCCCTCCAATGTCCCTTCAAGCGTGCCGAGGTCGAACCCGGTTAACTGCGAAATGCTCGTTTTGTACAAAGACCTTGTGACTATCAGGCTTCCCAGGGCATAAGGATTTCTTATATTCTCGCATTTTTCGTCTAAGTTTATGTTGAATTCTAAAATCCTTGGAAACGGCGCTTGAGTATAATCCTTATAGATAACCTTACCGACCTTCAGGTGCAGTCTATCTATCATGATAGCCGGCATAGCCTGTTTTGAAGCCACCTTCTTCTCTTTTTTCTTAGGTGGGCCTTTGACTATATTTAGCGAATTCAGGTTCAACTCGCCATCTGCGTTTCTGACAACGCTCACCTCTTTCAGCTCCAAGGTCATATCCTCCAGATGAATTCTATTTTTAAATAACGAACCTATGTCATATCGTATATAGAGAAGCGGTATCTCAAACATGATCCGGTCGGGGAATTTATCGGGATTCAATAACGTCAGACGTTGCACTTTCAGTAAAGGTTTGATAAGACCGACATCTATCGCTCCAATCGAAAGCCTAAGGCCGCTTATAGCCCTAACGGCCTTTTCCAATGTCAGCTTCAATATTGCATTCTTCGCTAATAAAAGACCTAAGAAGAGTGGGCAGTCTTCTAATTCGGCGACCGCTTTGCCGGGTGTCCAGAATGTAGCCACTTGAACAGCCCCAAGAACAGTCCTTGTAATAGAATTTCCTAATCCTCTGAAGAAACCGACTATAGGATTTCCGCCCTCCGCCACCACCTTGCCCGGCCTGAAGAATATCTCGGTCCAGCCAAAGGCAGTGTTAGCGATGCCATTAACTAGGCGGGCACCATAGACTTTTGTCATATCATCGGACTTCAGATACTCGTGGACCTTGCAGTCTGCCGCATACGCCAAGGAAGTGGTAGATATCAAAACAGCCAATGCAATCAACATCTTCTTCATCTCATCACCCCCTCCCCTATCTAACCTGTTAGATGCTTAGTATCTCTTTTATC
>JACROW010000078.1 GCA_016214245.1 Candidatus Omnitrophota bacterium
TTTTCGCGCTCAACAAATTCCTCGCCGCGACGTCCGGTGGGACGGGATTTATGTAAAATCCGCTGCCCCATTCAAACCCCGCAACATTCGTAAGCTTCGGCATGATCTCTATATGCCAATGATAATCTTCCCTCTCATGGCCGTTTATCGGAGAGGTATGGATGATGAAATTGTATGGCGGATCTGAAAGCAGGGTCTTTATCCTCGCGAGAGAATCCCTCAATGACTTGGCCAGGCACGGTACGCGGTCCCTCTCGAGCGCCGCGAAATCTGAGGCGTGTTTTTTCGGCACTATCCATATCTCGTAAGGGAACCGGGATACGAACGGGCAGAATGCCAGAAAATGCTCCCCATCATATATTATCCTTTCCTCGTCTTCCTTCTCCCCTCTTACCATATCACAGAAGACGCACCTCTCCTTATATTCGAAATACTTTGCCGCCCCGTCCAGCTCCTCGTGAACACGTTTCGGCACTATGGGCAGGGCGATGAGCTGACTATGGGGATGTTCCAGAGACGCGCCGGCAATCTTTCCGTAATTCTTGAATATCAATATATATTTGAATCTTCTATCGCGCCTTAAGTCGATGGACCTTGCCAGATAAGCCCATACCACTTCTTCGGTCTCGGCATAACTCAAATCCGCCATGTCTCTAAAATGATCCGGCGTATCTATTATCACCTCATGGGCGCCCACCCCGTTCATCGTATCGAATACGCCGACGCCTTCCTTATCCAGGTCCCCTTCGACCCTCAATGCGGGGTATTTATTCGGGACGACCCTGACCGTCCAATCAGGTGAGTTCGGCGGGACATGCTTTCGATGCGCAATTATCTCGGGCGGCGTTAGGCTCTCGTTTCCCCAACAGAAGGCGCAACTGTCCTTGTTCTTCTTGTGCGGTTCTACTTTAAAATCAGAAACCTTCGGAATTCTGTCCGAAAATACGATAATCCATCTTGCAGTAATCGGATCGCGTCTGAGCTCATTCACTTCGCACCCTCTTACATTCTATCATAGGCTTGCGGCTTTCACGCTTTTACACGCATCTTCCGGAGGAAGCGGATTGATATAGAACCCACTGCCCCATTCAAAACCTGCCACACGGGTCAATATAGGCAAGATTTCGAAGTGCCAGTGATAATCCTGCTCTATGGTTTCCCAATAACCTTTCTTTCCTGCGTCCCTTCTGAAAGGCGCTGTATGACAAACGAGGTTGAAAGGGAATTCGCCTATAACCTTGTGCATCTTTGCGAAAAGAGTTTTAATGATGCCGGAGAAATCAGGGACGTGGCCCCTATCCATCTTATAAAAATCGCAGGAATGGTTCTTTGGCAGTATCCACGTCTCGAAAGGAAACCGGGAGGCGAATGGCGATATCGCTATAAAATATTTAGATTCTAAAATAACGCGTTCCTGCGTCTCGAGTTCCTGTTTTATGAGGTCGCAGAATATGCATCTGTCCTTATAATCATAATAGGCTTTAGTGCCGGCCAGTTCCTCTTTCACCCTTTTAAGATTTACAGGGGTGCCGATGAGCTGCAGCCGTGAATGCTTTATGTGTCCGCCGCCGGCAGCCTTGCCGAAGTTTCTAAATATCAGGACATATTTTATCCTCGGATCCCTTTCAAGGTCGTGGATCCTGTCGAGCACAACATTGATGCTCTTCGTAATATGTTCCTGCGATAATTGAGATTCCCTCAAATGCTGGGGCGTATCTATGACTATCTCATGGGCGCCTCTTGCTGTCATCAAATCATACATGCCATGGCCGCGCCTCTCCAGGTCGCCTTCTATGCTCAGTATAGGAGATATGCTGGGTATGACCCGTACCTCCCAGCCCGGCGAATTTGGTTTTGTTCCCGGCTTTCTCAACGCGTATATCTCGGAGGGCGTCATATTCTCATTCCCCTCACAAAACGGGCACTTCTCGCCGTGCGCGAGCTCTTCCTTCTCAATCTCAGCACCGCCGAACTGGTCCGGCCTTTTGGCCCTTTCGGTAGATATTATAACCCACCTGCCTATTACTGGATCGCGTCTAAGTTCCGGCATGTTTCGCTTTCAAGAATATTAAAAAATCGCCTGGGTTTATTGTGCCCAATATATTCCCGAATTCATCCTTGACGATTATCAACTCGCTCTTCCTCACCTCAACCTTTTCCAGTGCCGACTTTAAGGAATCTTGCGGAGATACCGTTATGAAATTCCTCTGCATGACCTTGGCCACGGAAGAGTCGAGCTCCTTTATAAAGCCTTCGGGTACCCTGGCAACGACTTCCTTCGATATGGATTTGAGTTTCTTTATCAGAAAAGAATATAATTCGGAGATTAAAATCTTCTTGTAACTGATAGCTATGGGCAGGAAGGGCTTCCCTTCTATGAAATTCAGGTGCGTCTCCAGGGTTGATTGGCCTGTCTCCTGGTCTACGGTCAAAAGATATCTCAGAGAACTATCTGGTATCTCATCCCTTCTTTCTTCGGGTATAGCCGCCAGATACGCCAATTCATACACATCTTCCTCATTAAGATCTAAAAA
>JACROW010000079.1 GCA_016214245.1 Candidatus Omnitrophota bacterium
ATATTTGAGAAGGATGAATTTCGAAATGAGTTAAAACGATCAAAGATCGCTTTTATAAAAAAGATATATGATTTTATAAAAAGGATAAGATTAAAAAAATATGGCCTCGTGGTAGACCTGTCCCTCGGATATCAGCTTTCTTTACTGACGAAGGTTTTGGGCACAAAGAAGAGAATCGGATTTAACTTTAGAAATAGAGGCAGATTTCTATCCAGTAAATTGGAGATCGGCGGATTCGATGATAAACATGTTATCGAATACTACCTGGATCTTTTGAGGTTAATTGGTATAACTGATCGCTATGAGACGGAATTGGATTTAGCAGTCTCTTCTAAACTTGAGAAATGGGCGGATAATTGTATCAGTGAAAATATTTTATTGGGTAAAAGGTTAATAGGCTTGGCGCCAGGCGGAGGGAAGAGCTGGGGGCAGGATGCCTCCTATAGAAGGTGGGAACCGGAAAATTTTAGTTATGTAGCGAGATCTTTGTTGGATAAAAGAGAGGACCTATTCTTTCTTATTTTTGGAGCAGGAGATGAGGTAGGCCTTTGCAATCTAATAGAAAAGGGACTTACCGGAAGGGTTATAAATTTATGTGGTAAGCTGCTATTGCCGCAGTCTATAGCGCTTATTAAAAAATGTGAGCTCATTCTGTGCAATAACGGCAGCATCTTGCATATCGCTGCAAGCCAAAAAGTGAAGACCGTTTCAATATTTGGACCGGTAGACGACAGGGTCTACGGCCCCTATCCTCCATCGCCGCGGAATAAAGTCGTGGTAGCTGATAGGGTGAAGTGCAGGCCGTGTTATAAAAGCTTTAAGTACACGACATGCCAAACACATGAGTGTCTTAAAGAGATAGATAGAGAAAAGGTGTTAAAGCTTATGGAGAAGAGCCTTAATTCATAACCCTGTCACCATGAAGTGCGATATCATTATACCGATATGGAATCAGCCGGAATTTACAAAGGATTGTATCAGCCATATCATTAAGAATACGCACTCTCCATACAGATTGATCCTGATAAATAACGCTAGCGACCACAAAACAAGAGATTACCTTGAAGGGCTCAAGAATGTGAACGGACCTGAACTCATTATGATGTGTAACGACGAGAACTTGGGTTTTGTGAAGGCGGTAAACCAAGGATTAAAAATTTCAAGCGCTCCCTATATCTGTATTTTGAATAACGATACCATCCCAGCAGACGGATGGCTTGAGAAGATGCTCGATTTTGCTGAAATCCACAAAGACGTAGGCCTTATAAATCCCCAGTGTGACGGCCACCTCGATACGTCTATCGAAGCCTATGCGAAGGACCGGGAGAAGTATAGAGGCATATACATGGAGATGAACCAATGCCAGGGTTTCTGCATGCTCATCAAAAGAGAGGTCATAGATAAAATAGGTTATCTTGACGAGTCTTTCGGGATAGGCGGATTCGACGACACAGATTTTTCCATGAGGGCATACAGGGCCGGCTACAGGTCTGTATGCATCTACGATTCTTATGTCTATCATCGTCAGCACAAGTCATTCAACGCCCTTCAAACGAAAAGAGAGAGGATAGTTAAAGAGAACGAAGCGATATATTTCAATAAATGGGGCAGGCATCTAAGGATAGCCTATGTCGTCACACCCGCCGAGATTAGGAACGACATTAGATTAAAAGAAATAATTTTAAAAATTCTCTCTTTGGCGAGGGAATGGTGTTGGGTGCATGTGTGGGTCTTCGGCGATATCCAGCTGATAGGTAAATTTAAAGATCAAATAAAAGAGCTCGAGATGCCCCTTCATCAGAATATAAGATACTATTTTAATCAGGGTAACGCCTTTTTCTCAAAGATATTTATCACGGCGTTTGTGATGATGAAGCTCCTGGAAAGATCTTTCGGAACAAAACGGAGAAAACGATATGACGCAGTCTTGTTAAGCGGTGAAGATTTAAAATCTTTCATTAACAGGTTCCGGTATCTGCATAACGCGGTATCCCTGAAAGATGCCGGATTGGCCCCCAAAGAGATCGTTGAGTTTATAAAAAATAATGCAGGAAAGCGTTCAATATGATGAAGTGCGATATAATACTTCCGATATGCGACCAGTTTGAGTACGCGAAAGGCTGCATTGAAAGCATTATAGCGAAGACGTATACGCCATATAGAATTATAATCATAAATAACGGCAAGGATGAACATACCAAAATTTATCTAAAGGGTCTCAGAGCCGCCAATCGCTGTGAAGTGGAAATTGTGGAGAACGAAGAGAATATCGGCTGGGTGAGGGCCATCAATAAAGGTATCGAGATCTCAGACGCACCTTATCTATGTTTTCAAAATGATGACACATTGGTTACGGATAATTGGCTTGGGAAGATGCTGGCGATCTTCGGAAAAGATGGGCGCATCGGCATCATTAATCCGACGTGGGAGGGCAAACCTCTAAGCCAGGATATTGACTCCTTCGCCAGGCACCTCGAGAAGTATAAGGGTAAATTTATCGAAACGGATTGGGCAAGAGGATTCTGTGTCTTGGTGAAGAGGGAGGTGGTTGACAGGATAGGCGGTCTCGATGATATATTCAGCCCAGCATATTTTGATGATGTCGATTTTTCCGTGAGGGCTATCGAGGCTGGGTACTTATGCGTAAGGGCACTTGATACCTATGTTCACCATTATAGAAATAAGACATTTTTTGAGATCCTGCGGGGGCCGCGATGGAATGAACTGCATGAGAAGAATAAGCTCATATATTACAAAAGATGGGGCAGACCCCTTAAGATTGCGCTCATCCTTCAGAAAGAGGCCATCGCAGACGGCGGCTATCTGAATGAAGCGGAGGCGCTCTCGCTTTACCTTGCGAGGAAACAGCACAGGATCTATCTTTATAGTCCTCGCGGTTTGAACGATAAGTTTGAACACACCAATATAATAAAAAAGGTATATCCGCCGCCTCTCTTTCAACTCATAAAATATTTGGATATTAATAGGAATTCAGCTACCGTCGGGCGTAAACGCTACGCAGCGGTATTCAATATGGGTCCAAGGCATGGCGATCCCTTGGATTCCATTAAAGAAAAGGTGGATTCGCTGAAGGACGAGACCCGGAGAGAAGAAGATTGAAGGAGGCACCGTGGGAAAGATTTTAGTGACAGGCGGAGCCGGATTCATAGGCTCTCATCTCATAGATGAATTGGTTAAGAGGTCTTTTAAAGTCAAGACGCTCGATATCTTCGAGAAACAGGTCCATAAAGACGGTAAGCCCGATTATTTGAATAAGGGGTGTGAATATATAGAAGGGGATATCCGGGATGAGCGGATATTGAAGCGCGCCTTAAAAGACGTGGACATTATATTCCACTTTGCCGCCCAGGTCGGAGTAGGCCAATCGATGTACGAGATACATCGTTATGTCGATCACAATACGCTTGGGACGGCCAATCTTTTAAATTTCATAGTGAAGAATAAAATAAAGCTGCGCAAATTGATAGTGGCAAGCTCAATGAGCATATATGGAGAGGGTGGTTATAAGTGTAAAAGCTGTGGCGAGGTATCCTGCGATATAAGGCCCGAAGCACAGCTTTTGAAAAGAGACTGGGAGATGAGATGCCCCAATTGCGAGGCTCAAGTTGAATCCATAAAGATCCCTACAGTTGGTTTAAGGTTCTTCAATGTATATGGGCCGCGCCAGTCTTTATCCAATCCGTATACGGGGGTATGTGCCATATTCTCTTCCATGATCAAAGACAATAGAAATCCTACTGTATATGAGGACGGCGCTCAGACGAGAGATTTTATAAATGTGAGAGACATAGTAGTCGCCAATATGCTGGTAATGGAAAAAGACGAAGCCGATTACGGGACTTACAATGTAGGCACAGGAAGGCCGGTACCTGTCCTCGATATAGCGGATATACTGATAAAGCTGTACGGAAAGAAAGTTAGACCGGAGATCGTAAACAAATTCAGAGTCGGAGACATAAGGCATTGCTTTGCCGATATCTCTAAGATCAAGAAACTAGGCTTTATGCCGTCTGTGGGATTAGAGGAGGGCTTGGCCGAACTGGTTGAATGGGGGAGGAGCCAAGCCACCGATAGCTTCACGAACGCGGCAGATAAAGAATTAGAAAAGATGGGCCTAAAGATATAAGAAGGTTTTTAAAAATATGGAAAAGCGCTGCGATATAATAATGCCGGTTTGGAATCAACATGCCTTTACCAAGGACTGTATAGATTCTATATTTAAAAATACCGATAGCAGCTACAGGCTCATAATCATCGACAACGCAAGCGATGATGAGACTAGTGCGTATCTCGATAGCCTCAAGGACAAAAACGGAAATCCGCCGGTTCTGGTAGTGAGAAATGAGAAGAATGAAGGATTTATAAAGGCGGTGAACAAGGGCATCGGTCTTTCCGATGCGCCCTATATCTGCATATTGAATAACGACACGCTTGTCACTAAAGATTGGCTTGAAACCATGATATCCATAATGGAGAGCCACGACGATATCGGAATAGTGAACCCTTCAAGCAATACGCTCGGTCAGCGGCCCGCTCAAGGGGAGCCGGTGGAGCTTTACGCGAAGGAGTTGAAGAGCCAATCAGCGAAGTACATGGAGCTTGGGGCGGCAATCGGTTTCTGCATGCTCGTAAAAAGGATCGTGATTCAAAGAATAGGCCTTTTCGATGAGATTTATGGCATGGGAAATTTTGACGATACCGACTTTTCGAGAAGGGCGATAAAGGAAGGATTCTTATGCGTAAGGGCATGCGGGGCTTACGTCTATCATAGAGAAAAGACGTCGTTCAACAAGGTTAATACGTTCGATAAGGATTTTAAAAGGAATAGAGAGATATTCGAATTCAGATGGGGCAAGCCCAAAAGGGTTTTATATATCCTAGATTCCTACGATGGTAACATACTGAAAAGGCTAAATCTGGAAGCCATGAAGCTGGCTAGATCCGGAAACTGGGTTTGGTATGTTTCCAAAGAGCCTCTAGATATGCCGTTACATTCCAATATCCGTTTCGTGCAATTGGGCGAGAAGTGGTTTTATCTGAAAGCGGCCTTCACGGTATTGAAGAAAAAGAAAAGGTTCGATGAAATATTCGTAGGCGGCGAAAAATTAGCTAACTTTTTAAATAGCATAAGCTATTTTCACAAAGCGAGGATAGCTTATTATTAACCTTAAAAGATAATATGGAAAAGTTGCCGGTATCTGTTGTCGTGATAACAAAGAATGAGGAACGGAGCATAGCGGGCTGCCTAAAGAGCGCTGCCTGGGCGGATGAGTTAATAGTCGTGGACGATTACAGCACCGACAATACAGCGAATATCGCCAGGCAATTTACAGAGAAAGTATTTTCACGGAAGATGGAGATAGAAGGCGCCCACAGGAATTACGCCTATAGCCTCGCAAAAAATAAGTGGGTCTTGAGCCTGGATGCGGACGAACTCGTCAGCGAGGAACTGGCGGATGAACTGATGGGGCTTTTTAAAGGCGTCATAGAGGACGACGCTTATACTATTCCGATAAGGACATATATAGGAAAAAGGTGGATAAGGCATGGAGGCTGGTATCCCGCGGGCAAGGTGAGGCTCTTTAAAAAGAATCGCTTCAGGTACGAAGAGGCAGAAGTCCATCCACGAGTATTTATAGACGGCTCGTACGGCTATCTCACCAAAGACATAATCCATCATTCATATAAAGATTTTCACGCTTACTTTCAAAGCCTCAATAACCAGACGACCCTTGAGGCGCGGAAATGGTTTAAGGAAAGGCGCCGGATAGGATTTTTAAAGACGTGCAGAAAGTTTATAGACAGGTTCCTGAAATCCTATATCTTAAAACAGGGGTTCCGGGACGGCCTCTTGGGTTTCATGATTGCATACGGAAGCGGCCTCTATCAGCTCATGAGTTATGTGAAGTATCAGGAGATGCTGGAAGCCGAAAGGCTCAAATGACGAAGAGAGGCACGATCTCGGCTGTCATCATCACCTTCAATGAAGAATTGAACATACGAAGATGCCTCGAAAGCATAAAGTGGGTCGATGAGATAGTAGTTGTCGATGGAGGGAGCCAGGACAAGACCGTTGAGATAGCGAAGGGATACGGCGCAAAGGTCATAACCCATAAATTCGAAGGCGATTTCGGCCTAGAGCGGAATATAGGAAACGAGAATGCCACATCTGACTGGATACTCGCTTTGGATGCCGATGAGGAGATACCCGAGGCCACCCGCAAGGCGATCGAAGAGATCCTCAAAGATAACCCGAAGGTATCGGCATACAACGTATTAAGAAATCAGTACTTTTTAGGCTTTTTTCTGCGGTATGGGGGAAGGCAGCACCGCATCGTAAATTTTTATAAAAGGGGCAAGGCGCATTTCGAGGGCAAGGTGCACCATCTGGTAAGAGTTGATGGCGTTGTGAGGGATGCCGATTTCGCAATCAACCACTACCCCTTTAACTCGATAAGTCAATTCATACAGAAACACGATAGATATACAACATACGAAGCAGATGAGATGTTTGAGAAATTCGGCAGCGGGAAGTTGGCAGAGGTCCGTTATAATCTTACATGGAAGCCGGCCAAGATATTTTTCAAAACATATATAAAGAAGAAGGGGTATAAAGACGGGGTGCACGGTTTGATATTCTGTATCCTCTTCTCGTGGAGCTATTTTATACGATGGGCCAAGTATTGGGAAAAGTCCCGATATCAGTCGTAATCCTTGCCAAGAATGAAGAGGAGAGGATAGAGGACTGTATAAAATCCGTTACAGGTTGGGCCGCCGAGATTATCGTTGTTGATGATGATAGCAAAGACAGGACACAAAAGATAGCGCAAAATCTGGGGGCGAAGGTATTGGTGCGAAAGATGGATATAGAGGGAGCTCACAGAAACTGGGCCTATTCCCAGGCAGCGAACGAATGGGTCTTCAGCCTCGATGCCGATGAGCGCCCGACAGAAGAACTGAAGAAAGAGATAGAGGATTCTCTCGGAGTAGATCCGGAATGCAGCGTCTTCATCATACCGCGGAAGAATTATATAGGTGACTATTGGATAAGAGGCGGAGGGTTATATCCCGCCGGCCAGATGAAATTATTCAAAAAAGGCCTCTTCAAGTGGGAGGAGGCAGAGGTACATCCGAGATCCGTCATGCTGGGTGGCACGCGCGGCTACCTTAAGAATGACCTGATCCATTACACCTACAAAGACTGGGGAGATTTCCTGAATAAGCTAAATAGACAGACCGACCTTGAAGCAAAAAAATGGTATAAGCTGTCGTTGGAAGAGCCGAAGAAGGCAGCCTATAAGATGAATTTTATCCATGCGCTGTGGCGGGCCCTCGATAGATTCATAAGGGGTTACTTTATCAAAAAGGGTTATCGCGACGGCTTCATCGGTTTCATGATGGCATATTTCTCATCACTGTATCAGATAGTCAGTTTCGCCAAGTATAGGGAATTCGTAGCCCGCGGCCGTATCGGGGAAGAGGAGATGTAAATGGAGAAAAGGGTATTGTCGGTTGTCATGCCGGTCTATAACGAGAAGGCAACGGTCTCCAAGATAATCGATAAGGTTTTAAAACTGGATATGCTGAAAGAATTGATAGTTATTGATGACGGCTCAACAGATGGGACGGCTGAAATTCTAAAGAATTTGAAATACGACGACCGCGTCAGGCTATTTCACCATAATAAAAATATGGGTAAAGGGGCGGCTCTCCGGACCGCTTTTCAGCATGTATCGGGCGATGTGGTTGCGATACAAGATGCAGATTTGGAATACGACCCGAACGAGTTTAAAGAGATGGTAAAACCTATAGAGGATGGCCTGGCAGATGTCGTATATGGATCGAGGCTTTCCGGCGGCAGGCCTCAGCGGGTGCACCTATTCTGGCATAGGGTCGGAAACGATCTTCTTACTTTTTTGACAAACTTTCTTTACAACTCCACACTGACCGACATGGAGACCTGCTACAAGATGTTTAAAAGGGTAGTCATCGAAAATATCAGGATAAGATCTAACGGATTTTCCGTAGAGCCAGAGTTGACGGCAAAGATTCTAAAGAATAGAACTTTAAGGGTCTATGAGCTGCCGATATCATATTACGGCAGGACTTATGCAGAAGGAAAGAAGATATCGTGGAGGCACGGGCTTAGCGCACTCACAGCCCTGGTGAAATACAGGTTCGTTGATTAATATGGCCTCGCGCAACTATAGCTTCGAAAATATTGCAAAGGTCTTTTTTTTAATATGGCTTATCATCTGGGCGAATTTCATAGCGCGCGACCTATTTAAAAAAAAGTACCTGAACGATTATAGAGTATTGATGGCGCGGAATGAAGAGGGGAAAAGGGCATATACGTACGGCGACCACTTATTTGAGTTTT
>JACROW010000080.1 GCA_016214245.1 Candidatus Omnitrophota bacterium
GAGAAGCGTCCTCTTCTCCTCCACTGCCAGGGCCGCACCCTTCGCTTCGATTACAGCCTTCAGGGTATCCAATCCGGCGAGGGGAACATCGAACCGCATATCCTGATCGGGCCGGGCTGTCTTAACTATGACAAAGCCGCCATCGGTAAGCCTGCCGGCCCTCGAGATCGTCTCATCAGTCCCTTCCGCGGCTTCAAGCGCTATAACGGTCTTGTCTTTAACCGCTACGGTCTGGCCTATGTCGTAACGGGAGAGATCCTTGGCGACCTTGACCCCATAGTTTATGTCTTCCCATTCGTCTTCCGTCGGCGCGCGTTTAGTAAGGATGCCCTTGGATGGTATGAGGTCCTTTAGATAGAATGAGGAATCTATGACCTCTACGCCAATCTTATTTAAGACTTTCGTAACTTCATTCAGGATAGCGTAATCTTTCTTGTCCTTTGTCTTCTCCAATATCTTTTTCGTCTCGTCATCAAATTTTTGACCCTCTTTAAAGAAGGCCTCTTTCTTGACCTTCCCCAACATTATCACCTTATTTATCCTTTCGGCGGCAAGTAATATTAGCGCCTTCGTGAAATCGCCCCACTTCAGCCAATGCATCTTATCTACATAACTTTTGAGCTCATCCTGGGTGATGCCTTTTAAACCGAACCCTATCACGGTATCGCCCTTCGCTTTGGCTGCTTTAGAAAAGATTATGGGGAGCTTGCCATCTCCTGCAACAAGGCCGATTCGCGCCATAAATTTATATTATTCGTTGGGGGTTATGAATGCGAACATGAGGTCTGCTTCGGCGGCCAGCGCCTCGCCAACTTTTGCGACCGCATGGACCTGCAGCATGCTGAGTTTCACCTTTAAAAGATCCACTTCTATCCTCAACGTATCTCCCGGCAGCACAGCCTTGCGGAACTTCGCGTTATTTATGCTGATAAAATACGCGAGTTTTCCCCTGTTCTCCTTCATCTGCAACCCGCCCACTCCGGCAACCTGAGCCATCGCCTCTATGATAAGGACGCCCGGCATGATGGGATGGCCCGGGAAGTGGCCCTGGAAGAAGGGCTCATCTATCGTGACGCACTTTTCACCGATGACCCTTTTATCGTCCACCGCCAGCACTTTATCGACGAATAGAAATGGATATCTATGGGGCAATATCTTCTGTATCATATCTATGTCCAGGACCTTACCTTTAATGTCTAGCTCTTCCTTGCCCATATTCACTCCTTTGATTGTTTCAACTGTTTCACAAGTTCCATATTTAATTTATGGCCGCTCTTTATCGCAACGACACGGCCCTTTATGGGCATGCCCAGGATATATAGATCGCCGATCAGATCCAATATCTTATGCCTCACGGGTTCATTCGTGAATCTTAATGTATTTTTGATTGGGCCGGATTTACCTATAACAAGCGTATTCTCGTAATTCGCGCCTTTACCCAGGCCCCTCTTTAAAAGTTCGAGTGCGTCTTCTTCTAAACAGAATGTCCGTGCCGGCGCTATTTTCTCTTCAAAATTCCTTTCATCTAAAATCACGCTGAAGAACTGTGCGCCGAGGTTTGGATTCTCATATGATAATGCGTACGAAATACTGAAGTTATCATCCGGAAATATCGCTAATAGGCTGTCTTTATCCTTACACCAAACCGGTTTATCTATATTCAAAATTTTCTTCGGCGCGTCCTGGTCTATTATCCCAGCCTTCTTTAAGGCCTCCACGTAACTTTTAGCGCTTCCATCTAAACCCGGAAGTTCAATATTATCAGTTTCAATTATGATATTGTCTATCGAAAGGCCTGATAGTGCCGCCAACAGATGCTCTGTCGTCTGTATCTCCATGGGCCCTAGGCCCAGCGTTGTTCTGCGCTCTTTATTTACATTTCCAAAATCAATCGATTGGATATTTAAAAGAGGCTTATTGGGGAGGTCGACCCGTATAAAATTTATCCCGCTATTAGCGGGAGACCCTTTTAACTTTAATCTTACCTTCCTACCTGTCTGAAGACCTACGCCTTCTATTTCGACAGCCTCTTTAATGGTTCTTTGTTTTAGCACTTTCCAGTTCTTTTATTTTATTTTCCAGGGCCTTCACCCTTTCATACAATTTTGGAAGGAGGCCGATTGAGGCCACTATCTTTCTTGCTTTGGACTGCGGCCTGGCGGGAAAGCCGAATAGAACTGTCTTGTCCGGAATCGATTTTGTGATTCCGGTCCTTGTGCTGGCGGTAACAAAGTCGCCAACCTTCACATGGTCGACGACGCCAACCTGGCCTCCAAAAACGCAATTTCTGCCGATCTCTACACTTCCCGCTATGCCTGACTGCGCCGCGATAAGGCCGTATGGCCCGATTAGACAATTGTGGGCGATCTGACACAAATTATCTATCTTAGTGCCCTTGCCTATAACCGTCTTGGCGAATCTCGCCCTGTCAACTGTCACACAGGCGCCGAGTTCAACATCGTCCTCTATGACAATTGTTCCAAGCTGCGGAATTTTTACATGGGTTCCGTCTCTTTGGGTATTGTAACCGAAACCGTCGCTTCCGATTACTGTGCCTGAATGTATGATGACCCGATTGCCAACTGTTACTTCTTCTCTTATCATGACATTAGGATAGAGAAGACAAGAACTTCCTATCCTAGTATTCTTTCCGATGTAACAGAACGGATA
>JACROW010000054.1 GCA_016214245.1 Candidatus Omnitrophota bacterium
AGCTCTGGGCTATGCCGAGGAATCGCGCATACCGCTCGAGATGGCCTTCGTCAGAAATCATTATATCGGAAGGACTTTTATTCAGCCAAGCCAGCTTATAAGAGATTTTAAGGTGAAGGTCAAATTAAATCCCATACGAGATGTCCTAAAAGGAAAACGAATCGTAATTATTGAGGACTCGATAGTAAGGGGAACGACATCGAAGGGCAGGGTAAGGGCATTGAGGGGAGCTGGTGCAGCCGAGATTCATATGAGAATCAGCTGCCCGCCGCTCATATCGCCGTGCTTTTACGGCATCGATTTCCCCACCAAGAAAGAGCTTATAGCGTCAAATCATACCATCGAAGAGATAAAACAGTTTATAGGCGTGGACAGTCTAAAATATTTAAGCCTTGAAGGCATGTTAAATTCCATGATGCTTCCTAAGGAAGAATTCTGCACCGCGTGTTTCACGGGGGATTATCCGACAAAGATTGCTAAAATCCCCTCGAAAAAGGCACTTGAGAAAGGGTGCTCTAGAAGCGTTTAAATGAAGCGAGAGACTATCCTGATTATAGACCGTAACGTCCGGGAGAATAACGTATTCTGCGAAATAGTCCCGCCGACGATCTCCATACGCGATATAAATACAAAAGAAATAAAGGGAATAATACTCTCCGGCGGTCCGGCAAGCGTCTATACTAAAAATGCCCCCACCTGTGATAACAGGATATTTTCGCTTGGCATACCTATGCTTGGCATATGCTACGGCATGCAGCTTATGGCAAAGGCTTCAGGGGGTAAAGTCGGTAAGGCGCGTTCGAGAGAATACGGCCGGGCTACGCTCACGGTCACAAACCATAAATTGCTGTTTAAAGATGTCCCGAAAAACAGCATCTGCTGGATGAGCCACGGAGATAAAGTAAAGCGCATACCTAAGGGCTTTACCCGCATCGGATCATCAAGGAATACATCGATAGCGGCCTTTGCGAATTTTGATGAAAGACTATTCGGTGTTCAATTCCATCCGGAGGTGGCGCACACTCAATACGGGAATAGAATTATAAAAAACTTTGTTAAAAACATATGCGATACTAAAAGCGATTGGTCGATGAGGTCTTTTGTAAAGGAGACGATAGATGAGATAAGGCATACTGTAGGCAATGGTAAAGTAATCCTGGGCCTCTCCGGCGGCGTAGACTCATCAGTTACGGCGGTCCTTATCAATAAGGCAATCGGGCGCAGGCTCGTATGTATATTTGTAGATAATGGTCTGCTGCGGAAAAGCGAAGCGCGGATAGTGAGAGAAGTATTTCAGAAGCATTTTAGGGTAAATTTGAGAGTCATCGATGCCGAAGAAGAATTCCTACACGGGCTTAAAGGCATAAAAGACCCGGAGAGGAAACGAAAGATCATAGGCGGGCAATTCATAAAGATATTCGAACGCGAAGCAAAAAAAATAGGTGCAGTCAAATTTTTAGCCCAAGGCACCCTATATCCGGATCTGATCGAATCGCGTTCAGCCTTTGGCGGGCCGAGCGCAACCATCAAGACACACCATAACGTAGGGGGGTTGCCGAAAGTGATGCACCTTGAACTTATAGAGCCTTTAAAGTACTTATTTAAAGATGAGGTGAGAAAGGTCGGCAGGGAATTAAATATGCCTGGTGAGATACTTGGCCGGCATCCTTTCCCGGGCCCGGGGCTTGCGGTAAGGATCATAGGTGACGTAACGAAAGCGAGATGTGACATTTTAAGAGAGGTGGACGATATATTCATCTCGATTCTGCGGAAGAGGCGCCTTTACGGCGAGGTCTGGCAGGCCTTTGCGGTGCTTCTACCAATAAAATCTGTGGGCGTAATGGGCGATGAGAGGACCTATGGTAATGTCGTCGCCCTGAGGGCTGTTACAAGCATCGATGGTATGACAGCTGATTGGGCAAGGATACCTTGCGAAGTCCTGGGTGAAATTTCTAATAGAATAATAAATGAGGTTGATGGCGTAAACAGGGTTGTATACGATATAAGCTCAAAACCGCCGTCGACCATTGAATGGGAATGACGACAAAGAGATGTTCTGGCGGATAGAGGTAGCGGAGAAAGAGGGATATTTTGACGCGGCAGGCGAGAGCGTAAAAAAAAATATTCAGGACTTAAAACTAAACTATGATATCGACAAGGTCAAGACGGTTCAGGTTTATCTCCTGGAAGGAGACCTTGATGAATCAAATATAAAAAAAATATGCGAAGAGCTTCTAACGGATCTGGTTACTCAGGATTACAGCTATACCGCCAGCGTATGTGAAGAGAAGGCCTTCAGGGTCATTGAGGTAGCCTATAATCCGGGGGTGATGGACCCGGTTGAAGAGAGTGCAAAAAAAGCTATTTTGGATCTTGGTATTAGGTCCATTCATGCAGTAAAGACCGCAAAGAAATACCTCATCAAAGGAAGACTATCGCCAAGCCAGATAAACTATATTACAGATAAGATATTATATAATAAAGTTATCCAGCATATCGTAAAAGACACCTCCGTCATTTTTTCAGAGCCCCCGCCGTATAAATTCAAACTGACGCATGCGTACCTCATAAATGCAAGTGACAGAAAATTAAAGGAGATCTCTGAAGAAGGACAGCTATTCTTAAACATTGAGGAGATGCGCACCATAAAAAGGCACTTTAAAAAGTTAAAAAGAAATCCTACTGATTGCGAACTCGAGACGCTGGCGCAAACATGGTCGGAACACTGTAAACATAAAACGTTCAGGGGGAGAATAAAATTTGAAGGCGAGATAATAAACGATCTGTTAAAGAATACCATTATGAAAGTAACCAAGGAGCTAAAAAAGCCATGGTGCGTTTCGGTCTTCAAGGATAATTCCGGAATCATACGGTTCGATGAAAAATACAATATATGCTTCAAGGTTGAGACCCATAACCACCCATCGGCATTAGAGCCTTATGGCGGCGCAGGGACAGGCGTTGGAGGCGTGATACGCGATCCACTGGGAACCGGCCTCGGCGCAAAACCTATAATCAACACCGATATATTCTGTTTTGGCCCGCCGGATATTCCGTATAAAAAAATACCAAAGGGTGCGCTCCATCCCAAAAGGGTGATGAAGGGTGTCGTGGCCGGTGTAAGGGATTACGGGAACAGGATGGGCATCCCTACTTCAAACGGCGCGGTCCTGTTCGACGAGAATTTCATCGGGAATCCTCTCGTCTTCTGCGGAAACGTCGGCATAATGCCGAAGGATAAATCGTTCAAAAAAGTTCTTAAGGGAGACCTTATAGTGGTCGTTGGCGGCAGGACCGGAAGGGATGGTATACACGGCGCAACATTCTCTTCCGGAGAACTCACTCAGGAGTCCGAGGAATTATCTGCTCTCTCAGTCCAGATCGGTAATCCTATTCAGGAGAAGAAGATGACCGATACTATACTCAAGGCACGGGATTTCAATCTCTATAATGCTATCACCGATTGTGGAGCGGGAGGTTTATCAAGCGCTGTCGGCGAAATGGGGGAGAGGCTGGGGGCAGAAGTGCATCTGGAGAAGGTGCCGCTGAAATATAAAGGTTTGAGCTATGATGAGATCTGGATATCGGAAGCACAGGAGCGAATGGTCCTGGCCGTAAGCCAGAAGAATATCGAACGCTTGAGAAATATATTTAAAAGCGAAGACGTAGAAGTGACTGTGATCGGAAGATTCACGGACGACATGCATCTGAAGTTGTATTATGAAGGCAACCTGGTTGGTGATCTGGAGATGAAATTTCTTCATGGGGGGCTACCGAATGTCATACGGAAAGCCGTTTGGAAAAGGCCAAGATTTAAAGAGCCTGAATTTAAGCCAAAAAAAGATTTAACGGAAGATCTGCTTGAGTTACTGCGGATGCCTAATATCGCTTCTAAGGAATGGATAATAAGGCAATACGATCATGAGGTCCAGGGCGGAAGCGTCTTGAAACCGCTTCAGGGTATCAAGGATGATGGGCCTGGAGATGCGTGTATAACACGGCCGGTTTTATATTCAAAAAAGGGAATCATCCTGTCGTGCGGCATCAACCCTGATTATGGCAAGATAGACCCTTACTGGATGGCGGCGAGCGTCATCGACGAGGCATTAAGACAGATCGTGTCTGTAGGGGGAGACATAACTAAAGCTGCCATATTGGATAACTTTTGCTGGGGCAATACTGCTAAGCCTGACAGATTAGGCGGCCTGATTAGGGCGTCACGTGCCTGTTACGATATCGCTAAAGACTACGGCGTCCCGTTCATCTCAGGAAAAGACAGCCTAAATAATGAGTACTCTACGGGGAGGAGGACCGTCTCAATACCGCCAACGCTTCTTATTTCGTGCATCGCGGTCATGGATGATGTTTCAAAGGCGATAAGTATGGATGCGAAGAAGCCAGGCAATTCAATCTATATCGTCGGACTCACATACAACGAACTCGGCGGCTCTCAATATTACAAGATGAA
>JACROW010000102.1 GCA_016214245.1 Candidatus Omnitrophota bacterium
CTTTCCGATTATGCCCGTTGATGCCACCAATACCTCTTTGTCTTTCAAGCCTAATGCCCTCGCGGCTAAATTTGCCATAAGAGAAGCATTTCTATCGCCCGCCTTGCCGTTTGCGCAATTTGCGTTCCCAGAATTTACGATGATGGCCTGGTGCGTCTTGTTTCTTAAATTAAGTCTACTCACTCTTATCGGTGATGCCTGAAATCTATTGGCTGTGAAAGCCCCTGCCGCGACAGCGAGGCCTTTAGAGTATAAAAGTCCGAGGTCCCTCTTCCCGGAACTCTTGATCCCGGCTGCCAGACC
This sequence comes from Candidatus Omnitrophota bacterium, assembly GCA_016214245.1. Classification (GTDB taxonomy): domain Bacteria; phylum Omnitrophota; class Gorgyraeia; order 2-01-FULL-45-10; family 2-01-FULL-45-10; genus JACROW01. The sequence continues at coordinate 304 of JACROW010000102.1, forward strand.
GCTTGCCGAAAACCCTTTCGGCGTTGTCACGCCGCCTTTTACGATGATCACACAAGCCCCTTTGTCTCCTCAAATCCGGCTATGATATTCATATTCTGCACGGCCTGGCCGGCTGCCCCTTTGAGGAGATTATCTATACAAGAGACTACGATCGCCGTATCTCCTGTCACTTTAATGCCTATATCACAGAAATTCGTCCTAACGACATCCCTGACCTGGGGTAGCTTACCATCTACATATATCCTAACGAAAGGTTTCCCATCATAAAAATCCTGATATATCTTTACTGCGCCTTTTGTATCCATCCTCTTCTTCAGCTTTAGATATACCGTGGACAATATGCCTCTATTCATCGGTATAAGATGCGGGGTGAATACGACATCTATACCCTTTCCGGCTATGGCAGACAGGATCTTATTTATCTCAGGCTTATGCTGGTGTTCGTTCACTTTGTAGCATTTAAGATTCTCATTCACTTCACCAAAAGAGAGCGATAGATCCGGCCTTCTCCCGGCACCCGTAACCCCGCTCTTGGAATCAGCTATTATATAATCTGCGTCGATCACCATCTCGCTTAGCAAAGGCGCGATCGCGAGTATGATGCTCGTCGGATAACAGCCGGGATTGGCCACCAGCTCAGCGCCTTTAATCGCATTGTGATAGATCTCCGGCAATCCATAAACCGCCTTCGGAAGGTTCGCCTTGTCCTTATGCTCAGCACCATACCATACCTTATAGACATCGTGATGAAGCCTGTAATCGGCGCTTAAATCTATGACCAATCTTTTAGCCTTCAAAAATTTCGGTGCGGCTTCCATCGAGACCCTGTGAGGAAGCGCTAAAAATATAAGGTCGACTGCGCTTACAGCCTCGTCTGTATCCGGCTTTTTACATATGGTATCTATTTTCCCCTTCAGGCTCGGAAATATATCCGAGATAGGCAGCTCTTTGTCTATGACAGCGGAAAGGTAGACTACCTTCACGTCCTTATGACCGGATAAAATTCTTACTATCTCCTCTCCGGTGTAACCCGTCGCTCGCTATGCCAAGCCTGACAGCCCCGGCCTGGCCGCTCGTCCCGCCTCCCTGGACATTCGCGTAGATATCGAATTTCTGGCCTATTTTTGCCAGCTCAACAGGCTGCATTATTATCAGGCGGTGGCTCTCGCGCGAAAAGTAATTCTCGAAGGGCCTTAAATTGACGACTATCTTGCCTTCTCCAGGAATCATCCTTACGCGCGCTATGGAATTTTTGCGCCTGCCTGTCGCAATGTATTGAACGGTATCTACCATTTTATCACCTTAGGCTTCTGCGCCTGATGCGGATGCGTTTCATCCGGATAAACTCTCAACTTCTTTAATAACTGTTGGCCGAGCCTGTTTTTCGGAAGCATACCCTTGACAGCATGCCTTATTACGTAATCCGGCCTTTTCTTCATGACGGTCTCGAGCGTTTCTATATTCAACCCGCCCGGATATGCGGAATATCGCTTATAGGTTTTCTGGACCATCTTTTTGCCCGTAGTCCTTATGTACTTAGAATTTATGACAATCACCTCGTCGCCTGTATCCTGGTGCGGAGAATAGATGACCTTATCCTTACCCCTCAAGATAGTGGCTATTCTGGCGGCAAGCCTTCCGAGGATCTGGTCCTTTGCATCCACCAAATACCAGACCTTTTCGATATCCTTAGCCTTCGCTATATATGTCTTCTGAATTTCCATAAAAAAACGCCTCTTCAATAGAGGCGAGGAATTATACCATATCGACTACGGCTTGTCAAATAAATTATTTTTAAAAAATTTAAATAACTCCCCGCTCTTTCATCACCTCTACTAGCTTATCCGCGCCTTCATACCTTATGGAATCTATGCCTAAAGCCGTGGCTTCTTTAATCAGGTCTTCGCGGTCATCTATATAGAGGATATCTCGCTTATTGCCGCCGGCGCGCCTGATCATCTCTTCAAAGATGATCCTATCCGGTTTCATGGCCCCTACCATGAAAGAGAGGATGATCTCATCGAAAAATTTTATTATGTCAAATTTTTTCTGTATGTGTTCGAAATGGAGCCTGTTCACATTAGATATCAAAAATAATCTGTATTTTGTTTTGAGCCGCTTTACTATGCCGCAGGCCTCGTCGTCCTCCCAGAATATATCACTCCAGATTGCCGCGAAGTCTCTATAGGGCAATTTTATTCCGAGGTGATGGGTTGCCCTCTTATAAAATTCTCTTGGAGATATCAGGCCCTTATCGAATGCCCTCGTAACTTCAGAATCGAAAAAGAGATCATAAGCCTTTTTAGAATCTATCCTGAAAAGGTTAGCAAGCCTGTTGGCGGAGATATGGTGGTCGAACCTTATTATGGTGTTTCCCAGATCGAATACTATAACGCTATACTGCTTGTTCAATTGTAATCTTAGTTCCTGATTTGATATTCTTTAATATCTCTCGTGGACAATCGGTCCTGCCGATGAGATTTACCTCGCTTGCCGGCCGCGGCGTATCGCCCTTACTTATGGGGGTCCGGCCAAAGAATATGCACATGGATGAACCTTGAGGCCAATACGCGATATCGCCGACCTTCACCTTGACTGTGGGGTTCTCCTTCAATAGCTTCAGGCCTATATCGAAATATATCTCATCACCCCACGTATCCACTACGGCCTCAACCGGCAGTTTATTGTATATTGCCTTCGCAGTCTTGGAGTTGTTGAGTTCGCCCGTGAACTCTCTTTCGTCAGCTTTAAACTTTATACGCATGTATGGATCAATATCCTACCTTCATTAAGCAAAGGCCCTTTGCTGGTGCGGTCGGGCCGCAGAATCTCCTGTCTTTCTTAGATAAAATATCTCTTATCCTATCCGGTTTTAATCTGCCGCGGCCGACCTCGATCAATGTTCCGACGATGCTCCTCGCCATATTATACAGAAATCCGTCAGCTTCTATATAAATATATACCAACCTTCCCTCTTTTTCAATCCTAATCTCTCTTACTGTGCGAATTGCGCTATTTTTGCTGTTGCCTTCATCTTTGGTCTGAAATGACCTGAAATCGTGCCTGCCAAGAAGGTATCTCGCTCCTCTCTTCATATAGCCGATGCTTAATCTATACTGGCATCTCGCGGTGAATCTCCTTATGAATGGATCGACAAAATCGCCCGATGAAATGGCATACCGATACATTTTGGACCTGGCATCGCGCTGTGAGTTGAAATCTAATGCGGCCTCTTCGATCTTCGTGATGACTATATCCTTCGGGAGGATGGTGTTCAGGCCTTTCTGTATATTCTTTATGGGAAGGAGAGAACCGGTTTTGAAATTCGCAATCTGGCCTTTGGCGTGCACACCGGCATCGGTCCTGCCGGAGCCGATCAAACTTACTTCCTCGCCGGTCAGCTTCTTTAAGCACGCTTCGATGACTTCCTGTATGGCTTTGGCGTTCTTCTGAAATTGCCATCCAGCATAGTTCGTCCCATCGTATTGTATGGTGAGTTTAATATTCCGCATCAACCTAAAGTAACTCTGCAGTCTGGATCGCGTTGAGGGCAGCGCCTTTACGGATGTTGTCGCTCACAATCCACATTGAGATACCGTTCTCGATAGAGAGGTCGTCTCTTATCCTTCCTACAAAGACCTCATCGCGGCCCTCCGCATCGGCCGGCATAGGATAGGCCTGTTTATTGGGGTCGACTACGACCTTGATGCGGGGCGTCTTCGAAAGAATCTTCCGAACCTCATCGGCAGTGATATGCCTTTCGGTCTCGAGATTCACGCTCTCCGAATGCGCATAGAATACCGGCACCCTCACACA
>JACROW010000081.1 GCA_016214245.1 Candidatus Omnitrophota bacterium
CGATTTTGCCTAACTGCGACCAATGAGCTATATATTTCGGTAGGTCTTGTCAGGCAAAATCTCCTTAAGGAAAAACCCTGATGGTTTTTCCTTAACGTCCCGAACTATCGTTCGGGACTGTTCCTTTTCCTTTCGCAGGATGTCTATTGCCCTAAAAACCGAATGGTAAATTATATCAAAATTTAAACAATATTTCAACGGGGAATTATTTTATTGCGGTCTATTTTGGGATCGTATTCGTACTTTAAAGCCGGCTCAAGAAATTTGTAATAACGCGTCTTAAAATCAAAAGAGCCATATATCAAAGATAAGAACGTCTTTATGATAAGGGCGCTGACTGCCAATACCAGTAAAATCTTCGCTATCTTCAGGCTCATTCGGCAACGTTCATAGCAAGGAAATTCTTTAGTCTCCTGGATCTGATCGGATGCCTTAACTTCCTCAGCGCCTTCGCTTCAATCTGTCTCACGCGCTCCCTCGTGACTTTGAATACAGCGCCGACCTCTTCAAGCGTTCGAGGATAGCCGTCACCGATGCCGAAACGCAGCCTCAAGACCTTCTTTTCGCGATCCGTTAAGGTGTCCAACACATCGCCCATCTGTTCTCTCAGCATAGAGTAGGCAGTTGCGTTTGCCGGCGATACAGCACGTTTATCCTCTATGAAATCCCCGAAGTGGGTATCGCCTTCATCGCCTATCGGCGTCTGTAAAGATATCGGCTCTTGGGCTATCTTTAATATGCCCCTCACTTTATCCACCGGCATCCTCATCCTGTGGGCTATCTCTTCCGGGGTAGGCTCCTTGCTCTTCTCCTGCACGAGCGTCCTCGAGACCCTTACAAGTTTGTTGATCGTCGCCCAACGGCCTTCATAAGTCCGATGTTGCCCTCTTGGATAAGATCGAGAAAGGAAAGCCCGCGATTAGTGTATTTTTTGGCGATGCTCACGACAAGCCTTAGGTTTGCGGCGACGAGCTCTTTTTTAGCTTTATTGAACTTCACCTCTCTGGATTTGATCAGCTTGAAATGTTCTTTTATATCATCTATCGGTTCGCCGAAATTTCTCCCTAACGATCTTTTCCGTTTCATCAATCTCTTTATATCCCGCCTACGCTTCCCCCTCCTAAGCCTGGCTATTCTTTCATCGAGCCTTGAAAGCTCATCAAGATACTCCTCCATCTTTTTTATAATCTCTTCTATGACGGACATCGCGAGATTGAGCTCATTCAGCAACCGCGCGATGCTGGATTTATTTCTTGCCTTTCTAAGGCTATTGGCCTGCCGGATGAGCCTCCGTGTGAGCCTGGCGCCTTTGAGCCTCGCATCAATATTTATAAACTCTTCGGGGTTCATCTCATTCTTTAAAATCTTGTTCAATATATCTAACGCCTTTGACTTTGATAGCCGCACTTCCGATACGGCATCTCTCAATTTGCCCTCCGCGTCCTTTATCCGCGCTGCAATCTCTATCTCTTCTTTACGCGTTAATAACGGAATTTGCCCCATCTGCCTCAGGTACATCTTGACGGGATCGTCTATCTGAACTAGCTTTGCGATCTCTTCTTTAGGCGCTTCTTCTTTCTTCTCCTCTTGGATCTCGCCGCCCTCGACCGCCTCCGCTTCCTTAGCAAGCTCCTCTTCGCTGTCAACCAGCCTTATGTTCTCATCGCCAAGTATTCCCAGGATCTCGTCTATCTCCTCCGATGAGACTATTTCAACCGGGAGGATATTATTAACCTCTTCGAATGTGAGATGTCCCTTCTCTTTACCAAGCGCTATCAATTCTGATAATCCCTTAAAGGGCTTCTTTTTGCTAAGGGCTTCTTTTTTGGAAGGCTTAAGCCCTTCCTTCAATCTTGGCTCTCCTATCACACGTTTTCTGAATAGTTTTCTACGGCGCGATATGGTGCGTCTCTTTTTTTGTGTATGTTTTACTCTTCGCCCTTTCATGGCACTTTAGACCTTGCTATTCCTAACTAGACTGTCATATTCCACAAGAAGCCGTTTCACTTTGTTCTCATCTTTTGAATTATGCGCAGCCTTTATCGCAACCTGAAGCCTGTCGAGCTCGTCCCTGATATTATCCTTTTTTATTCTCGCGATGCAATCGGTCACGGCCTTTTCTTTATCTTGAAATGTCTCAGCAAGGCCCGCAACTTCAGATATTAAAATAGCGGCCTCCTCTTTATTCTCCAGATGGTTTATGAGCTTCGCCGGACGGATCTCTTTACGCTCTTTATATAGCTCTATAATAACCTTGGCTATATCTCTCACAGCGGAATCTTTGAATTCATCTATCGATAGATTCTCTCCCACCATCTTGACAAACCTTCCCTCTTCTAGCATAAGCGATAGAACCATCTTCTCGGCGCTTCGAAAGTCCTTTTTTCCTTCCTGCGGCTCTATAATATAGTGACGTGCCTCGTAGTCGGGTTTCACCTTTTTAAGCTCTGTTCGTATCGCCTCTTCGTCCACCGATAAGGCCTCAGCGAGTCTCTTTACCAAATTTGATTTTAAAACAGCGTTGGATATCCTCGCGATGGTTGGCAGCATCTCAGCCGCTATCCTCGCCTTTCCGTGTGCGCTTTTTATGTCGAATCGGGAAGCAGTTTTATCGAGTTTGTAATCGAAGAGGTTCTTGCTCGATTTTATAACCCTCGTAAACTCTTCAGCTCCAAATTTACGTATGTAGCTATCCGGGTCGTAACCGCTCGGAAGCTCAGCTACATAGACGTTAACATCTTCGCTTATGAATATATCCAGATTACGCAAACTTGCAGCCTCCCCCGCTTCGTCGGGGTCATATACCATTATCACTGTGTTGGTGAATCGTTTCAGTAACTTCACCTGGTCTATCGTAAGCGCCGTTCCAAGTGTCGCGATCAGGTTAGCAATACCGGCTTGATAAGGAATTATAAAATCGAGATACCCTTCCACCACCAGAACATATCCTCTCTTCTTTATATCTTCTTTACTGAAGTTCAACCCATAGAGGTTCCTTCCTTTGGAATATATATAAGTCTCGGGAGAATTTATGTATTTCGGAAGGCTTGCATCCAATACCCTTCCGCCGAACCCCACGATCCTTTCTTTTAAATCGATTATTGGAAATATAACCCTGTGCCTAAATCTATCGTAATAGCCTCCCCGGTCATTCGCTATCGCAAGTCCGGCCTTCTCCAATACGGCCTCTTGAACTCCTCTCTTTTTGAAAAAGCTTAAAAGGGCCTCCCATGCATTCGGCGCATAGCCGATCTTGAAAAACTTAATCGTTTCATCGCCTATACCTCTTGAGTTTAGATAGTCTCTTGCAGTATCATCCCCTGCAAGGCACGTCTGGAAAAACTGGCAGGCCAGTTCATTTATCTTATAAAGCTGACTTGCAAAAGAGCTAACGTCCTCTTTCTGCCGTGTGATATTGCGCGGTAGTATTACCCCGGTCTTTTTTGCAAGCATTTCTATGACTTCCGGGAATTCGAGGTTTTCGTGCCGAATGACGAAAGAAAATACGTTTCCGCCGGCTCCGCATCCGAAACAATGAAAAATCTTTTTATCAGGGCTGACTACAAAAGAGGGGGTCTTCTCGTGATGAAATGGACAAAGGGCCTTATAGCTTCTGCCTGTCTTCTTCAATGGTATATAGCGGGATATGACCTCGACAATATCGGCCCTGTCCTGAATCTGGTCGATGACGTCCTCTGGAATGGCCATTACCTTCTCACCCTCACAAACCCGGAACAGGGTATTATCTTAAACTTTGCCTTTTTCTCAAGAGAATCCAAAAGCAGATTCAATCCGAGAGTATCGCTTGCTATGTGGCCTGCGATGACGATATTGATCTGTTCATCCTTCGCGTTCTTAAAATGCTCTTCGCTCAAGTGCATCGACAGAATAGTTCCTACGCCTGCCTGAGACAGCCTCGCGAATATCTTCTTCGGCCCTTCTGTCCCCCCCGTCATATCAACGAAAACCCTGCCTGCGTCCTTATCCGGGTCCCCGATTAAAACCCGGGGCCCTGAGTTCTTCTTCAGCGCATCAGAATATTCCGGTATATTCTTTAATATCGCAAGAACCTGTGATAATTTTTTTGGCCTTTTCCTATCAAATAATTTCTGCAGGTAATTTGCCACGTGGTTGTCGGCCGGGGTATGGACGCACATGAGCGGTATATCTAAAAGCCTCGCAATGTCGACAGCCCTGGTATGGTTTGCCGGCGACACGGCTCTCCTGACCTCCTCGATTCTCTCTTTCAAAAGGTTCCTTCCCACTTCCAGCGGTATCCCAAAATTTTTTAAGATTATTGCCTGCATATGCATCACGCCGTAAAACCCGGCCCAGGCAGCGCCTTCGGGGTGATGCGCCATAACCAGATCCACGGCCTCGCCTCTTTCGTTAAGTCTATCGGCTGCCAATATCTCAGCGCCTTCCATATCTATCCCTATCATTATGCTGTTGATATCGCTATTTGGGTCGCCATGCAGTATCCTTGTATCCACATAGGGATGCCGAAGCGTCTCTCTGTCGTAACTCTTCTTATCTACGCCCTTCAGCCTGCGAAATTCTTTTCTTGCCTTGGCAAGCTCCTCGTCTATCTCCCTTTTAGTGCGCGGGTCCTTTTCAAGACCTTTCTTGATGACAAAATTATATATATCGACCAATCGCATATACCTGCTCCTTCGTATTTGTCACTCTTCCCATTTCTGCTTACGCGCCTTTTTTTCTTTCTGGATCTTCGGCGCTATAGACTTATCAGATACGAGGTCTTTTACAAGACCTTCCCTGTCGGCCGCAAGGCCTTCCACCTTTATGGTTGGCAGAATCCCAGAGCACTTTTCATAGATAGTCGGGCCTATCCTTAGGAAGTGCATGCCTATTATCGACTTATCCCTAATAGACCATTGAAGATAGGTCATCGGCATCAGGGCTATGATCGTCAAAATAAGGCTCGCTACGATAGACGCTCTCATTATGCCGATGGTCAACCCGCCAAACCGTTCAATGAAGGGATGCCATTCCACCTTGATGATCTTGTCCAAAAACGCCTTTAATATCTTGAATATAAATCCTATAATTACAGCCAATAGGAGGTAACTTAAAAAGTTTGAAAGATCTAAAGGCATGTTAAAAATATTCTGCGAGATCCAAATGCCTATTCTTTTATAATAATGAAGGCATAAAACTATGATTGCGAGACTGCCTACGGCGGGGAATATTTCGTGGCTCAAGCCCTCTTGAAAAGCGACATAACTTATTCTAATTATTAGAATTATGACTAATAGATCTATCCAATTTATCCGTTTTATTATCTCCATAGACAGGCTTATTCGAAAGAATTAAAAGTATACCATAATATTTGATGATTGTCAAGGTAGGCGGGTTACATGGGGTATTATTTCGTCATGTCCCAGCGGGGGGCCTGACGCCGTTCGCTTAAACGTATGAAATTATCTATGAGATCGACATCCTCTTTTTCTATCTTTGTAAAACAGACGCCCAGGCGATAATGGCTTGCTGTTTTCATAACGCAAGAGGTAACTCTACCTATTACCTTCACGGACTCTTTACGTTCCCCGCCGGCGACATTTGTGAATGGCGTCGGGTCGATCTTGATGTCCAAAATAACGCCGGGAGGTATTATGTATGGGGAATCGATGGCGCAACCTATTACGCTGATGTCCAAAAGGTTGGCTTTAACGAAAACTACCTCAGCCGCTTCAGACTTTATTGAACTCTTTGGGATGTTAAGCTTGACCGTCTTTTCCGTAGATTCGTTTATAGCATATTCGGCTAAGGCCTCTACCGTCTCTCTCTTTTTAGCCCTCGTATTTAACGGCATATCTGCCTCCGATTATCAGTTAAATAATACCCTATCGCTTTCAATTTGTCAATATACACAAAAAAAGAGGTTCTCTGAATTAGACACCCCCTTTAATGGTTTGTAGAACCTCTTTTTAAAATATATTAAACGTGATTCAACCGCGATTTCAAAAACCGCGATTCGAAAAAGGTCATCTCGCGATTTATATCGTTGTACATCCTTTTGGCTTTCCTGTACATAAAATATCTCGATACCTTTTTACCGATCGTGCCATGCAGCCTTCTTGTGCTTAAATATGGCATAAGGTCACCCCCTTATAAAGCTTACCTTGAAGTAGTGGAGGAACGCTATAGTGTAGAGCCGTCTATCCACTACCGCATAAAATATTCCCGCTATTTTACAAATAAGCTTATCCGTACCAAGGCCGTCATTATGCTCCTTAAAGACAGAAAAATGCCGCTTCCCCAGAGGGGCGCTATTATTCTCTAGATCTATCCATTCTTTTAAATCATGCCCCTCGCTTAACTTCTTAACATCCTTTATAAAATAAAAACACCTTCTTTCGGTTGTTGAGATGAAGCCATCTTTCTCAAAAACCTCTCTCAAGAAGATGTCTTTCTTGCGGGACTCTATTGATTTTCGATGTTTAAAGGTAACTTCGTGCATTGGGGCCTCCATAAAATACTTTTTAAAACTTTTTATTTATATCCCCAAAAAAAATACTGCCTTTAATCTCAATATTAAGTATACACTAGCATTTTTAGGGTGTCAATAGGTAAAAATTGACTTTTTTAAATCCTAACTGGATCTGAATATGATAGTCTTACTCTCCTCCCCTCTTAATAGCCTTCTTATGTTATCTTTATGTTTGTAACAATTTAAAATACAGATAGTTACAGCAAAAACTACTATGTAATATGGTTGACTTAAAATAGCTGCGCTAATCGGGAAAGACGCGCCAAGCACAAGCGATGCCAATGAAACATACTTTGTAGCCAAAAATACAATAAGCCACGCAATGAGTGATGGCAAAAGTATCACCGGCGCGATAATCATAATGACTCCTATTGTAGTGGCTACGCCTTTACCCCCTTTAAATTTTAAAAAAACCGGCCAGATGTGGCCGCATATCGCAGCAAGGCCCAATATTGCCCTGTAAAGGCCGTAATCTAAATTTTTTATATACGGATGAAAATAGGTGGCGACGATAGTTACCGCAAAAACCCCTTTCAATATATCGATGATTAATACGAGAAGAGCTGGAACTTTACCGACTACCCTTAATACATTTGTCGCACCAACGTTCCTCGACCCATGCTGTCGAATGTCTATGCCTTTCGTAACCTTAGCACATACAAAGCTCGTTGGAATAGAGCCGATGAGATAAGATGCCAGGAGCGCCAGGGAGACTGTTAAAGTAGAGCTCATCACGCCGCCTTTTTTGAAATCAAATGATTTTCACTCAATATCCTTGAGCCTTTTATAATATAATCTATGCCTGAGATGACGGTAAGAACGGCAGCCGAATTCCAGACCGCATATGAATATTTGAACTGAAGGAGAACGCTCGTTATGGTCATCATTTGAAAGAATGTCGTTATCTTCCCGAGGATGCTGGGAGTGACTTTTACGTCGCCTGTTATCACATGGATCATCACAGAGCCCAATACTATTATGGCGTCTCTTGAAATAACTATGATAGGCACATACGGAGGAAGCGATAGCCCAGAAGGTATATTTTTTACTATAGATAAACATATGAAGGCGCTTACCAGAAGAAATTTGTCTGCCAGGGGGTCCAGGATGGTGCCGAGCTTTGTCTTCTGATTTTGGGTCCTTGCTATAAAGCCATCCACCCCGTCGGAGATTATAGCCGCCGCGAAGAAAAAAAGGGCTATATCCATCCTCGAGTAAACGATAGAGGTTATAAAGAGCGGTATCAATATTATCCTCGTAATCGATATCTTATTCGCCAAGTTCATTCCGCACCTTTTCTTATCTAATTATCTTCATCCTGTGAAGCGGCCAATATATTAAGACCGCCTTGCCTATTAAGTTCTTCTTCGGAACGAATCCCCAATACCGCGAATCCCTCGAACTGCCGGAATTATCGCCCAGTACATAATAAGAGTCCTTTGGGGTGGTTATCTTTTGGCCTTCACCCCCGTAATCTCCTCTATTGTAATAATAGATCGATGGTATAGGCGGACCGCTTTCGGCGATTTTACCATCTACTAAAATATTCCCGTCTTTTATCTCAACTGTCTGGCCTCCTGCGGCTATAAGTCTCTTCACAAAGTCTTTTTTGGGAGGCTCCGGTGAAACGAACACGATTATATCACCTATTTTAGGCTCCCTTATAGCCGGAAGCCGAAAGTCGGTAAAAGGTATTTTGGCTCCGTATAGGAATTTATTCACAAATATCCTATCCCCGATCTCAAATGTTGGTATCATAGAGCCGGATGGAATCTTAAAGGCCTGTATTATAAAAGCCCTTATGAATAAAGCAAGCACTATAGCTATAACTATCGACTCCACCCATTCCCTAACTTGAGATTTAACTTGTTTGTTCATCTTATGCTTTCAGCGCCGCGAAAAACGCTTCCTGCGGGATCTCAACCTTTCCAAACTGCTTTAAACGCTTCTTCCCGGCCTTCTGTTTCTCCCAGAGTTTTCTTTTCCTCGTTATATCACCTCCATAGCATTTGGCGGTCACGTGTTTCCCGAGCGCCTTTATGGTTTCGCGGGCGATGACCTGGCCGCCTATCGCTGCCTGAAGAATGATCTGAAACAGATGCCTCGGGATACTTTCTTTCAGCTTCTCTATTATTGCCCTCCCTTTGGCATAGGCTTTATCCTTATATACTATAGACGACAGCGCATCACACACATCGCCATTTACCAGTATATCCAACCTCACTATCTTAGTCGGCCTATAGTCCAGGAATTCGTAATCGAGCGAGCCGTAGCCTCTTGTTATTGATTTTATCTTATCGTAAAAATCTACTATGATCTCCGAGAGAGGCAGGTCGTATATTATTTCGACTCGCTCTTCGTCCAGATACTGTGTAGAGACGTAAGCGCCCCGTCTCGACTCTGCCAGTTCAAGCATGTTGCCGATATATTCCTTAGGGGTTAGTATATACGCCCTGACAAAGGGTTCCTGGGTAGTCTCTATATCCTGCGGATTCGGCAATTTGGTAGGATTATCTATCTCCAACTCTTCGCCGCCTTTTTTTATAATCTTATATATAACGCTTGGTGTTGTCACTACAAGGTTCAGGTCAAACTCCCTCTCTAACCTTTCCTGAACTATCTCCATGTGAAGAAGGCCCAGAAATCCGCATCTGAAACCTAAACCTAAAGAAGCGGACTTTTCAGGTTCGTAAACGAACGACGCGTCAGAAAGCCTCAATTTTTCAATCGCTTCTTTAAGCGCAGGAAAATCGGCGCTGTTCACCGGATATACGCCGCTATAAACCATTGGCCTTACCTTCTTATATCCCAGCAGAGCTACCGGTGTGGGATTCTTTGCATCGGTGATGGTGTCTCCGATCAAAATCTCTTTCGCATCCCTTATATTACAGGTGATATAGCCTACCTCCCCGCACGAAAGCCCTTCGACAAGCTGCGGCTTCGGCCTGAAGATGCCTACCTCCTGCACCTCGTAGATGCTTTTATTCGACATCATCAGAATATGCATACCCTTTTTTACGACACCGTTCATAAGCCTCAGAAGTATCACTACGCCTTTATAGGTATCAAATTTTGAATCGAAGACCAACGCCTGTAGAGGATTCGCTGCTTCGCCGCTTGGCGCAGGGATTCTCTTCACTATGGCTTCTAAAATCTCCTCGGTGCCTGTTCCGAGTTTTGCGCTGGCTAATATAATGTCCTCATCCTTCAATCCCAATATATCGGATATCTCTTTCTTCGCCCTTTCGATTTGCGCATTTGCGAGGTCTATCTTGTTTATGACCGGTATTATGACCAGTTTGTGCTCCATGGCAAGATATAGGTTCGCCACGGTTTGCGCCTCAACCCCCTGCGCAGCGTCAACTACCAAAAGCGCGCCCTCGCAGGCTTTGATGGACTTTGAGACCTCGTAGGTGAAATCTACGTGCCCCGGCGTATCTATCAGATTCAGCTCGTAGGTTTTCTTATCCTTAGCCTTATAATCTATCCGTACAGCGCTCGCCTTTATGGTTATGCCGCGCTCCCTCTCCAGGTCCATATCGTCGAGGAGCTGGTCATGGAACTCCCTTTCGCTTATCGCACCGGTAAATTGAAGGATTCTATCCGCAAGCGTAGATTTTCCATGGTCTATGTGAGCGATTATAGAAAAATTTCTTATGAGAGACTTATCCATTATTTACTATGCGCTATATGCTAATCTCTTGCAGAATTCCAGTATCTTCAACGCCTTCTTTTCGGTGGAGGCCTCGGCATAGATCCTTAAAATTGGCTCTGTTCCTGACAGCCTTAACATGAGCCAGGAGGAGTCTTCACATATGAACTTATAGCCATCAATATCCTTTATCTTTATGATATTTTTGCCTAGTATCTTTTTCGGAGGGTGTGCCTTCAGATGCTGCATCAATCTTGATTTACTCTCATGAGGATATTTCACATCAAGCCTTCTATACTCATATGTGCCGTATTCTTTATCGATGGCTTTTAATATCTCGAGGATCTTTTTTCTCCTCATAACCATCATCTCTAATATCAAGAGGCCGGATAATATGCCGTCCCTTTCCGGGATATAATTTTTAAATGCTACGCCGCCGGTCTCCTCCCCGCCTATCAGAACATCCTTATCCTTCATTATCCCGCATATATATTTGAATCCGACCGGGGTTTCGTGCGTCCTCAATCGGTAAAGAGCGCATATCTTATCTATCAAAACCGTGCCGCAGATGGTCTGGACTACATCGCCTCTCATCTTCTTGTCTTCCAATAGGTGGAGCAGGAGGAGAACCATGACCTTATGCCCTGTAAGCAGTTTCCCGTTCGGCAGAGCCACCCCAAGCCTGTCCGCATCCCCATCCGTTGCGATTCCAATATCATATTTAGATGACTTTACTGTATCCGCCAGCTCCTTTAGATTCGGCAGTATAGGCTCTGGATTTATTCCGCCGAAACCGGGGTTCGACTCATTGTGGATGGTATCGATTTTACAATTTCCGCCCTTAAGAAGATACTCTATATAAGCGTCCCCTGTTCCATACATCGAATCGACGAGGACCTTCAAGCGGGATCTTTTCAAAAGTTTAATGTTGACATATCTCTTCACAAATTCGAGATGGCTTGGGACTAAATCTATTATCTTCACGAGGCCTTTCGATTTTGCCTCTTCTATTGGGATATATTTAATATCATTTACGCCGAGATTCTCTTCCATCTTTTTTGTAATATCCGGATCTGCAGAGCCTGCATAGTAGGCTTTATATTTTATACCATTATACCTGGCCGGATCATGGCTTGCCGTTATGACAATGCCGCCTATCAGATTTCTATCCTTGATCGCATAACTTATGGAAGGGGTCGGTGTGGAACGATCGGTTAATATCGTCCTGATATCATTCCCGGCCATGACGCACGCGATGAGTTCCGCGTACTTATCTGAAAGAAACCTCGTGTCGTAGCCGACAACCAGTTCGAAGCGCCTGCCGCTTAAAACCGATTTTTGGCTCTTCACATAATCCGCCATCGCCTGGGCCACCTTCTTCACATTTGCGAATGTGAAGTCCTCGCTTATAACAGCCCTCCAGCCATCCGTGCCAAATTTGATATCGCCAGCCATTTTCACCCTCTCAATTTCTTTATCGCCTGCGCATAGTCCACGCTTCCGAATACCGATGTGCCCGCAACCAAGATATTGGCCCCCTGCTTCACTGCCTCGACTGCATTGACCTCGTTGATGCCGCCGTCTACCTCTATGTCCTTTTTGAATATTTTGCGCAAATCCCCTATCTTCGATAGACAGTCGAATATAAATTCCTGCCCTCCAAAGCCGGGCTCCACTGTCATGATCAATACCATATCGACCATATTCAATATCGGCTCGATGCGCCTCAATTCTGTCCTCGGCCTTATCGATACCCCTACCTTCTTTTTGAAATATCTAACCAACCTTATAATCTCCTTCGGATCCTCATCAACCTCTATATGAAATGTTATTATGTCGCTTCCGGCCTTGGCGAAACTCTCGATGTACTCCTCCGGTTTTTTTATCATGAGATGCACATCCAGCGGAAGCTTTGTAATTGGCCTGATCGATTTTACGACAACAGAGCCTATAGTGATATTAGGGACGAAGTTGCCATCCATCACATCGACGTGTATCCAGTCTGCTCCGGCCTTTTCGGCATCCCTTACCTCCTGACCCAGTTTTGAAAAATCCGCCGAAAGTATGCTCGGCGCGACTAACACTTTTTGCATATGAAGCCTCCGTTATTATGTCCTTTGAGATATCATGGCGTAGATCCTGCCTATATCCTCGATAGTGATTATGCCCATAACCTCATCGCCCCTCACCACCGGTATGGCCCTGATGTCGTTTTCCTGCATGAGATTCTGGACATGGACCAACGGGTCTAGATCCTTTACCTTAGGGAAATCCCTTCTCATTATATCCCTCACGTTCTTCTCCATGCCGAATTGATGGATGTTGGTTATTATATCCTGCCTTGTGATAAAACCGACAAGTTTTCCGTCATCAACTATCGGGAAATCCTCTTGGTGTGAATGGAAAATAGTCTCCAGCACCTTCGCCAGTGTCGAATCGCTTCTCAAGGTATAAAAATCGCGAGACAGTATATCGCGGACTCTGAATTTTTTCAAGGTTTCTTTTATGTCCGCTTGAAGCTCTTCGCCGGACGCGGCCATGTATATGAATATGGCGACCGCGATGAGCATCAGATTGAATCTCGTGATGCCGAGATAGGCGAATAATAGTGCAAATATATGCCCGAAGTTGACCGCGATCTTCGTTGCCTTCTGGTAGCCTATCTTCACCGCTAATAGCGCCCTCAATACCCTTCCGCCATCCATCGGAAAGGCTGGGATGAGGTTGAATGCCGCCAATATCAGATTGATCCAGTATATATAGGCTATCGTCAAGGGCCAGCTTTTTGTGGAGAGAGGATGAAATAATACGTCGGGACCTAAGACATATCTTAAAGGATAGAATAAGGTTAATACGACGAGTATGTTGAAGAGGGGACCCGCTATCGATATGAAAAATTCCTGGCTGGGCCTGTCGGGTATCTTTGTCATCGACGCTATCCCGCCTATCGGCAGGAGCGTTATCTCGCGGACGTTTATACCGTAATGCTTGGCTACGAGGGAGTGGCATAGTTCGTGGAGCGTCACAAAACAGAAAATCGCCACTATGAGAAAGAGCCATTTCAGCCCGCCGGACAAAAATATTAGAAGCAGTAAAAGAAAAGTGACATGTATATTTATCGATATATCAAAAATCTTGAATAGCCTTATAGAGCCCTTCATTATAGGTGCAGTACCTCCCTTAAAGTGCTATCTTCCTTTATGGGGCCTATAACAGCCAGATTTAAATTCGAATCTTTAAACATGTCCTTCGATACCTTCATCAGGTCCTCCGGCGTGACGGCTTCGATGCGCCCCAAAATCTTAGCTGCGTTGAAATCCTTTTCACCGGTTATTATCTTTTCACCGAGCCACAGCATATGGCTCATCGTATCCTCTAACGCGAAGAGGAGCTGACCCCTGTAATATTCCTTTGCGCGTTTTAATTCTTCGTTGGGCACAGGTTCGTTCTTCATCCTCTTCAATTCTCTCATGACCACACCGAGCGCCTCGTTCAGCTTTTTGTCGTCAACGCCCATGCCCACAACGAAGACACCGTCATCATCGTATAGCCGCGCGCTTGACGATATTTCATAACATATGGCAAGTTCGTCCCTTACGATGTGAAAGAGCCTCGAGGACATATTAGCTCCCAGGATTATATTTAAGAGAGCCAATACATATCTATCGGGATGGAATCTATTGATGGCGTGCAGGCCCAGTGCGACATGGGTCTGCTCAGTCTCTTTGAAATGGAGATCTACTTTGGGCTCACTCTGGCCGAGCTTGACCTTCTCGAATTTCGGTATGGCGCTATCAGAAGGTTTCGATAAATATCTCTTCGACAATTTTACAATATCATCTTCATTTATCCTGCCGGTGCCAACGAGAAGCATATTCTTCGGACTATAGTGTTCATTCTTATAGGAAAGGATCTTCTCCTTCGTAATCGCCATGACACTTTCGGCCGTCCCGGCAAGCGGCATACCCAGCGGCTGATTCGGCCACAGCATCTCGGTCAATATCTCGTGCACGTAATGAGAAGGTATGTCCTTATACATATTTATCTCTTCGATAATGACATCCTTCTCTTTCTTCATCTCTTCATCATCGAGGCGCGGATTCAATACCATATCACTCAATATATCAACGCCGAGCTCTATATCCTTGGATAGGACCTTTACAAGATAACAGGTGAACTCTTCTGCGGTAAAACCATTGAAGCTGCCGCCTCGGCCCTCGATCTCCTCTTTTATCTTCTTCATGTCTCTCGTTGTAGTGCCTTTAAAAAGGAGATGTTCCAATAGGTGGCTTATTCCATTAAAGCTTCTGTCTTCAAACCTTGAGCCTGTGCGGATCCAAATGGCCAGGGATATCGATTCCATATGGCCCATCTGTTCCGCAGCTACCCTCAATCCATTATCCAACAAAACCATCTTATGCATGCGTCTCGCCTTTTTTCTGCGAATCTAGGTAGCTCTGCAGAATGACCTGTGCGGCAAGTTTATCCGACAGCCTTTTTCGTTTGCGCCTGCTCAAGTCAGCCTCTAAAAGCACCCGCTCAGCCTGAACGCTGGTAAGCCTTTCGTCCCATGTCTTGACCGGGATCTTGAGAATTTTTAATAGGTGGTCCAGAAATTCTATGACCTCTTTGGTCTTCGCGCTGTAAGTGCCATCCATATTGAGCGGCAGGCCGACGATGACTTCGGAGATGTTGTTATTTTTAATCAGATCGTCTATATGGCTTAAGTCACTATCCAAACTTTTGCGCTCGATCGTGGCTCGCCCCTGCGCTGTGAGCATCAACTCATCGCTGACGGCTACCCCTATCCGCTTAGTTCCTACATCCAACCCCATGACCCTCATAAAATTTTTACCACCTTGCCGTTTCTTGCAACGAACTTCCTACCCTCCTTCATCAGCACACTTTTTAGACTATCGAAACCGCCCATATCCTGCCATCTGTATGAGCCCCTGACGCAGTAGATGTTATCCGCCTTCTCCATGACCGCATAGTCTATCGATATATCCGGCAATCCTTTGTAATTTTCATCTATTCTGTTTAGATCTTTCAAGCCGTTGAATATTCGAGGGGCGTATTTTTCAACTGCAGTTAATATAGAAGCTGCCGCAAATATAAATGCGCCTGCATTCCAGAGGTATCGGCCATCCTTCAGGTATCTTTTAGCCGTTTCGAGACCCGGTTTCTCAACAAATTTTTCGACTTCGTATATTCTTTCAGCTTTAAGCTGCGAGCTTTTAGCTTTAAGCTTCACATAGCCGAACTGCGTCGATGGAAAAGTGGGCCTGACTCCCAACACAAGAAGCGCTTCCCTATTATCTCTTACAAAATCTATGCCGCGTTTTAGAACGCCGAGGTATCGATCTACGTCCCGTATATACTGGTCTGTCGGCAGAACAGCCATGAGAGCATCCCTCGACCGCTTCTTTAGGATAAATGCTGCCAATGTTATCGCAGGGGCTGTGTTTCTAGAGACGGGCTCCAGCAACATATTCCCGTTGGCGATCTCAGGAAAATCTCTTCGCACCAATTTCGCATGACGTCTGTTTGCGGCGACGAGTATGTTATCGGACGGCAATATACTTTTTAGCCTATCCACCGTCTTTCTGAACATCGTCTTTCTATCTTTTGTTATCGATAGAAATGCCTTTGGCCTCGAATCCGTTGATAGCGGCCTCAGGCGCTTGCCTTTCCCGCCAACTAATATCAGGGCGTAGGTTGGATTAGTATTGTGTATTGTATATTGTGTATTGTGTTTAGGCACTGTGGATAGCCCTTGCTAAATTCGATGCGAATTTCGATACACGGGAAATGAGGTTGCCTTTCTCGCCGATTACCTTGACAAGAGCGCTTCCCACTATCACGCCATCAGAGACTTCTGCAATCTCTTTTGCCTGGGCTGGGCCAGACACTCCGAACCCAACGCAAACAGGTTTACTGGTCATCGATTTTATCAGCCTTACTTTTGATCCGATCTCTTCGGGCAAGGTCTTTCTGGCGCCCGTCACGCCAGTCAACGAGACATAATATATGAAACCTCTCGAGTTCTTTACAATAGCTCTTAGCCGGGCTCGAGTTGATGTTGGCGCCGCCAAAAATATGGTTGCTACGCCGTTTCGTTTTGCGAATCTTACTAAATCTTCTGCCTCCTCGAATGGCAAATCAGGAACTATCACCCCGTCCACGCCATTTCCTCTGCAGTCTTTAATGAATCGGTGCAGTCCGTATTTCAAGACCGGATTATAATAGGTCATGAAGGCGATCGGGATATTGGTCTTATCTCTTAGTGTTTTAACCGATTTGAAAATCTTCCCTAAAGTGGCCTTGCCTCGAAGCGCCCTTTGGGAAGCGGCCTGAATAGTTGGCCCGTCTGCCAATGAGTCCGAGAATGGTATGCCGAGCTCAAGGATATCGACACCCGATCTTTCAAGGGCCAGAACTGTTTTTTCAGTCATCGCCAGGTTCGGATCGCCTGCAGTGATATAAGCTATAAATGCCTTCTTATCACCTTTTGCCAATTCTCTAAATTTTTTATCGATTCGAGTCACCCCGCACGTTCTTCCATTCGCCCCGCCCTCCGCTCCTTTAAACTAATCTCTTTCCAAGAAGGTGCGGGGTTCATA
>JACROW010000085.1:0-1299 GCA_016214245.1 Candidatus Omnitrophota bacterium
GAAACATTTTTTGGAGGGTTCGGCGGTTTATTCGTTCATAATACTTTTGCAGCGGCTAATGTCATCGCCAATCTAGGTAAACCGACCCTGGTCATCTCACACAATAAGACCCTCGCTGCCCAGCTCTACAGCGAATTTAAAGAATTCTTTCCTGAAAATGCCGTAGAATATTTCGTAAGCTATTACGATTATTATCAGCCGGAGGCGTATATTCCGCAAAGAGATATCTATATAGAGAAGGACGCCTCCATCAACGAGGACATAGACCGTCTGAGGTTATCCGCGACAAGTTCGTTGATGTCGAGGGACGATTGTATTATAGTCGCGAGCGTCTCCTGTATATACGGCCTTGGATCGCCGGAGGAATACGGCGAACTCCTGTTGTTTCTGGAAGAAGGCCGGGAAATGGGGAGGGAGGATATCCTCCGCAGCCTTACCTCTATTCATTATGTAAGGAACGATTATGATTTTAAAAGAGCAACTTTCAGGGTCAGGGGAGATACCATCGAGGTCTACCCTGCCTATACAAAGACGGCGTATAGGATTGAACAACTTGGCGACAGGGTCGAGCATATATATGAGATAAACCCGCTGACAGGAGATATCGTAACAGGCCTGAAGAAGATAGGGATATATCCCGCGAAACATTTTGTTACCACAGGCGACAGGATAGAGCGCGCGATAAAATCTATAGAAGAGGAATTGACGGCAAGGCTTGGCGAACTGCGCGCTAAAGGCAGACTCGTCGAGGCCCAGAGGCTTGAATCGAGGACGAGATACGACATCGAGATGATGCGGGAGATCGGATACTGTAACGGCATTGAAAATTATTCACGACATTTATCAGGAAGGCCGCCGGGTTCCAGGCCGTGGTGCCTGATAGACTATTTCCCGAAAGGCTACTTGACAATCATAGATGAGTCGCATGTTACGATCCCGCAACTGCGCGGCATGTATAACGGTGACAGGGCAAGAAAAGAGACGCTGGTTGAATACGGCTTCAGGCTTCCTTCAGCATTGGATAACCGTCCTCTCAACTTCGAAGAGTTCACGGCGCTCACAAACCAGCTGGTATTCGTATCGGCAACGCCGGATGAATACGAGATCGGCATATCGAAGGGCAGGGTGATCGAGCAGATCATAAGGCCGACGGGGCTGGTCGATCCACCCATAGAGGTGCGCCCAACAAAGAATCAGATTGACGATCTGATAAAAGAGATAGGCTTAAGGTCGGAGCGGCGGGAGAGGGTTTTGGTCACTACCTTGACGAAACGCCTTGCAGAAGACCTGACGAGATTC
>JACROW010000085.1:1354-3543 GCA_016214245.1 Candidatus Omnitrophota bacterium
GACGAGATTCTTAAAGGATTTCGGCCTTAGGGTCAAGTACCTCCATTCCGAGATAGACGCGATCGAGAGGGTGGAGATATTGAGAGACTTGAGGCTGAAGAAATTCGACTGCCTTGTCGGGATAAATCTCTTGAGGGAAGGCCTCGACCTGCCCGAGGTATCGTTGGTCGCTATCCTCGATGCGGACAAGGAAGGTTTTTTAAGAAGCGAGACGAGCCTCATACAGGTTGCCGGCAGGGCGGCAAGGAATATCAACGGCCAGGTCCTGATGTATGCTGACACGGTTACAAAATCTATGAAGAATGCCATTGACGAGTGCAACAGGCGCCGCAAGGTTCAATTAAAGTTCAATAAAGCCAATAAGATAACCCCACGTTCGATAGAGAAGGCGGTCAGGGAGGGGATAGAATCCTATAAGAAGGCAAGGCTCGTCATCGAGAACGTTGTGGAAGAGACGGATGAGGAATATGATGTCACGTCCCTCATAGGAGAGCTTCAGCATGATATGGAGGTAGCCGCGAGGAATCTACAGTTTGAACGGGCCGCTGTCTTACGCGACCAGATCAAGGAACTGAAGGAGCGCTATGCTCGACGAAAAGATACTGAACATATTGCGAAATAGGCCTGATGATTACGTTTCAGGCGAAGAGTTGTGTAAACTTGCCGATATCTCAAGGGCAGCCATCTGGAAACATATAGAAAAACTGCGGGACGAAGGTTACAAGATAGAGGCAGCCCCGCATTTGGGGTATCGGCTGGTAGGTACGCCAGATAGCCTAATTCCCGGCGAGATAAGATGGAGATTAAATACAAAGATTTTAGGAAAAGAGGTCATAACCTATAAAAAGATAGATTCGACGAACAGCCTCGCGTATTCACTGGCTGAAAAAGGCGTAAAGGAGGGAGTGGTGATACTGGCTGAGGAGCAGACGAAGGGGCGGGGGAGGCTTGGAAGGCAATGGAGCTCGCCTCCTAAAACAGGCATATATCTATCCTGTATATTAAGGCCGAAGATAGTGCCGAGCGGGATCCCAAAGATTACGCTTTTGGCCGCCGTAGCAGTAGCAAAATCAGTAAGAGAGCTATCCGGCTTGTGGGCCGTAATAAAGTGGCCGAACGATATACTGATAAATGGCAAGAAGGTTTGCGGGATATTGACTGAGATGAAGGCCGAACAGGACACCGTAAATTTTGTCATCCTAGGAATAGGGGTCAATGTGAATACGCCGCTTAAAGTTATTCCGAAAGGCGCGTCCTCCATAAAAGAGGAGATGGCTAGATCCGGCAGCCTGGCGGATATATCAAGGATAGAGCTGACAAGACGCATATTGGAAAATCTCGAAGAATACTATATCCTGCTGAAAAATAGAGGGTTTGGCCCGATCATGGATATATGGAAGAGCTTTTCGGCGATGCTCGGCTCAAGGATCAAGGTCATCCTCCAGAATAAAACTTTTGAGGGGCTGGCGCAGGACATAGATGATGACGGCTCGCTGATCGTGCGGCGGGATTCAGGCATACTGGAAAAGGTCTCGTCCGGCGACATCGTGATGATAAGATGAAGAACGTCTTCGCGATAGATATAGGCAATACGAATATCGCATTCGGGATATTCAGAGGCGGGATCCTGATAAGAAAGGCCAAGATCCCGACCAGTGATTATTCTAAATATAACGCGCATGCAAAACGCCTTTTAAAAACGTACCCCATAGACAAAATCATCGTCTCGAGCGTTGTTCCGGCCGCCCTCGCTAGACTGAAGAAGGCCTTGCAAGGGGCCGCCGACTCTAAGATTTTGATTTTAGGCGCGAATATAAGAGCGCCGATACGTAACCTATATAAGGCGAAGGAAGAGGTCGGTCAGGATAGGCTGGTGAACGCGTTTGCAGGTAGTACTTTATATGGCGCACCATGCGTGATAATAGATTTTGGGACGGCTATAACATTCGATGTAGTCTCTAAAAAAGGAGCGTATCTCGGCGGGTTGATACTTCCTGGTATAGCGATATCGCTTTCAAGCCTTTATGAAAAGACAGCGCTTCTGCCTAAAGTCAGGCTGGCCCCGAGCCGTAAATTAATAGGTAAGGATACGGTGGCGAGCATGCGCGGCTGCATACTTTTCGGCTTCGGCGCCATGTGCGACGGCCTTGTCGCGAAATACAGGAAGATTCTGGGCAAAAGTCTCAAAG
>JACROW010000086.1 GCA_016214245.1 Candidatus Omnitrophota bacterium
ATCTGAGGCTTTTGGATATCATATCTGATTTGGGGGCGGTGGCCATACAGAACGCCATCCTCTATGCGAGGATACAGAATCTCGCGATACGAGACGGCCTCACGGGCCTATTCCTGCGCAGATATTTTATAGCGCGTCTCCCGGAAGAGATTAAAAGAGCCACAAGGAGCAAGGTGAACCTGTCGCTTTTGATGCTGGATATAGACCGTTTCAAGGATTACAATGACACCTACGGCCACATGGCAGGCGATCTTGTATTGAAATACATGGCGCGCAAATTAAGCCCGATGACGAAACACGGCGACATCCTGGCGAGATACGGCGGAGATGAGATGGCCATGATACTTTTTGGAGCCGATAGGGATACCGCCGTGAAAGAGGCAGAGGCGATTAGAAAACGGATACAGTCTGAACCATTTATATTAAGAAAGAAGCCGTTAAGCGTAACCGTCTCTATCGGCCTCTCGAGCTATCCTGAGGATACGATGCTGGAAGACGAGCTCTTAAAGGTAGCGGACGAGCGCCTCTACAAGGCGAAATCTAAAGGGCGGAACAATATCTGTTACAAATGAGGATTGCGAGAATAAGATGAACTCCATAAATGTAATGTACACTATCCTCGTATTCGGTTTCCTTCTTCTGGGTTTCATAAAATATAGACAGACGATAGGTGAGATGAGGAAGGAATGGGGTACGAGGCTTCAGGCCAAAGAGGAGGCCTGCAGGGAATTTTCAGAGGAAAGCTCAAGGCTGGAAGCCCTCGTCTCTGAAATCATAAATAAGGAGATTATGGTCGTTACGCTTTACGAGATTACTAAATCGATGTCAGTGAGCATCAAATTCAACAGCATCTTCAGCATCTTCAGCGCTTTCTTAAAAGAAAATTTTGCATCATTCAGAAAGAGCGAGCTCGTGATATTGAAAGGAATAGACGGCCGCCTTACGGTTGATAGGACATATAGGGTCTGTGGCGTGAAAGAGACCGATCTATGCGAATCGAAGATGGGTTATGGGGCACTGATAGAGCTTTTAATAGAGAATGTAAATGCAGTATATCTGACAAGAGAAAAAGATGAACTTGACTTTGTAAAGCTGCATATGGACAAAGAGACTTTCGTATTTTTTGCCATACCGCTTTTGAGCGAAAGGAAGATGGTGGGAATCCTGACCGTAGAGAACTTGCCATTTGACGATATCGAGAGGTTTACCATATTGGCCGCACAATTCGCCTTAGAGATAAAGAAGGTCTTATTGTATGAGACGGTGGAGGAATTGGCAATAACGGATGGGCTCACCGAGCTTTATGTCAGGCGATATTTCTTTGAGAGGCTCGAAGAGGAATTGAAGCGTTCCAAAAGGCATAATTTTAAATTCATTTTTCTTATGATAGATATAGACAATTTTAAAACTATAAATGACACATACGGACACCTGGTCGGCGATGTCATCCTGAAAGACGTAGGACGCATAATCAAAGAAAATTCGAGAGAGATAGATCTTGCCGCACGGTATGGCGGCGAAGAGTACTCTTTGGTCCTGCCTAATACTGGAAGGGAAGATGGAAGAGTAGTGGCTGAAAGAATAAGGGGAAGGATCGAAGAGAACATATTCAAGGCGTATGATGAAAGATTGAAAGTCACCGTAAGTGTCGGCGTCTCGGTCTACCCGGATGATTCGAGCGAGGTTAAAGGATTGGTCGAAAAGGCTGACAAGGCATTGTATGCCGCAAAGGATTCCGGCAAAAATATTGTTTCGGTATACGGGAAACCTCGCATAAACTAAACTTTTAACTAAAGAGAGGTTCCTTATGCTATCGCATTCGGTAGGCATAAGAAATAGGGAGGGCGTATGAAATTATTCATCGATACGGCAAATATAGATGAGATCAAAGAAGCCAACTCGCTCGGCATAATTGACGGCGTGACTACAAATCCGAGTTTGATTGCTAAGGAGGGCAGAAGTTTCATCGAAGTCGTAAAGGAGATCTGCTCCATTGTGGACGGGCCAATCAGCGCCGAAGTCATAAGCTCAAAGGCCGATGCGATGGTAAAGGAGGCCAGCACCCTTGCAACGATGCATAAGAATATCGTCGTCAAGATACCATTGACTCAAGAGGGTTTGAAGGCCACGAAGGCCCTTTCGAAGACTGGGGTCAAGACGAACCTGACCCTCTGTTTCTCCCCCACCCAGGCGCTTCTGGCAGCGAAGGCCGGCGCCACATACGTAAGCCCGTTCATAGGAAGGCTTGATGATATAAGCCAGGTAGGCATGGATTTGATAAGGGATATAAAGACGATCTTCACAAATTATAAATTCAAGACCGAGATTATCGTGGCGAGCGTAAGAAACCCCCTCCATGTGTTGGATGCAGCTCGAATAGGGGCAGATATAGCGACGGTGCCTTATAATGTGCTGATGACCCTGGTGAAACATCCGCTGACAGATATAGGCATCGAGAGGTTCTTGAAAGACTGGCAGAATGTCCCCAAAAAATAGATTTTACTGGTTACTGGTTACTGGTTACTGGTTACTATCATATTCCATTGTTAGTGCAGAGGAAGTTAAAATAAAGGAACCCATCGTCGTAAATGGCGACGGTGTTGAATATTTTCACGAGAAGAAACAGGTTGTCGGTTCCGGCAATATATCCATAACATATAAAGATGTGCTGCTCACATGCGATAAGATCACAGTATACCTGGATACGAGACAGGGCATCGCTGAAGGCAATGTCAAGATAACTCAAGAAGGCGCCTATTTTACAGGCGATAAGATGAACTATAATTTCGATACGAGGGTCGGCCGCGTCATAAACGGTTACGTCAATTCAAAGCCCTTCTATGGCAAGGCCCGCGAGATTGACAAGGTAAGCGATAAACAGGTTAATCTTAAGACTGGTTACGTTACAACCTGCGACCTGGAGCAGCCCCACTATCGCGTTCAAGCAAAACAGATCAGGATCTATTTGGACGACAAGGTAATAGCGAAACACGTCCTATTCTTTGTTAAGAATACACCTGTTTTCTATTGGCCATACTATATCCAGCCTATCAAGGAGCGCTCCGCCCACGCCACAGTTCAGGTCGGAAGGACCAGAGATTGGGGCTACTATGCCCTGACCTCCTTCAGATATTATTTCAGCGAGATTGCAAAGGGCAGATTCCTGGTAGATTATCGAACGAAAAAAGGCCTGGCAGAGGGGATAGATAACTATTATTCCCTGAAAGGACTGGGCTCGGGCAGCGCAAGATTCTACTATATCAATGAGAATGACTCTACCGCCTTTTCACCTTCTGGAGAAGTAGAATCCAAGTGGCGGGCCCAGGTGCGGCATAAGTGGGAGATGCGAGATGACACGATCGTCACTTTTGAATTTAATAAACTGCGCGATAAAAATTTTATAAAAGATTATCTTTATAAAGAATATGAAGAACTGGGCGAGCCGGACAATTATCTATCCATCGTGACCACGAAAGATTATTATTCAACTACTTTCTTATTGAGAAAAAGGA
>JACROW010000087.1 GCA_016214245.1 Candidatus Omnitrophota bacterium
ATACAAGGACGCGAAAACTGGTCAATTGCATGCTCTACTGCCAGGTTGAGCGGCCATCGGAAAGTTTGGACAGCAAATTCGTATGCCTAATACGAATTTGCGGCAAGCGGAAGCAATGCCCGGATGTTCCGCTTGTGAGATAAAGCGAAAATTTTACTTCTCGATCTCCTTTAAAAATTCCACTGTCTTGAGACGGCGTTCGATGTGGTAATCTAAAAATTTTCTCAAAATCGCCTCGAGCTCCTCGCCTACTTTTGCGGCGACCTTCACCCTCTCCACCTTTTCGAACGGCGAGCTTCGGATATGCTCTATGAACTTCACCGTCCCCGGCAGAATCGGCCGGGCATCCCTGGCCTTATCAACGCAAGTCCTGCAGACCAATCCGCCGTGGTGAATACTGAACTTCATCCCCGGATCCGGAATCGGCTGCCCGCAATTCGCGCAATGCCCCAAACTGGGCATCAGCCCTAAAAGGCTTAAGAGCTTTATCTCGAATATCCTCGTTACCCTTTTGGCGCTTGACTGGCCTGACAGGAGTTTGAGGCTGTTAAGCAATAGCTCAAATACATCCTGATTTTTGTCAGCGAGCGCGGTTACGGAATCCAAAAGTTCAATGATATACGTGGCATACGCCAGCCTCTCAAGAGATTCTCTTATCGGATTAAAGAACTCCAATAGATCGCATTGGGATATTGTGTAGAATTCGCTTTTCTTTCTCTCATAAAATACAATGGAATCGTATGCGAAGGTCTCCAGGCTGCCGCCGCCGTACTGAGCGTGAGGGCCCCGCACCCCGCGGACTATGCCTTTAATCTTGCCGAAATCCTTTGTGTAGAAGTTTAGGATGAGGCTCGTCTCTCTCAGGTCCTGCCGCCGCAACACAATGCCTTGAGATTTCTGGATAGCCATTTTTATTTAGCGAAATATTTGAAAGACAAGCGTGGTAAGCAAAACGCCGAGGGCAGCGCCCGCCAGTACCTCCCAGATAGTATGGATGGAATCCTTGATCCTGTGCCGGGCGATGAGAAATGCCATCAGGAACGTCAGGATTATCACGATGGAGTTATTTGTTAAAAATGTGATGATCACCCATATCGAAAAAGCGACTGCCGCATGGCCCGAAGGCATGCCCCCTCTTAACGGAGTTCCTTTATGAAAGAGAACCTTTCCTATTATGCTTGTGCCCAGGACCAGTATGAGGGATATGAATGTGAGATGCCAGGGGGATTGCCTTATCCTGATCACCTCGTCTTCTATCCGGAACGGTATCTTTTTCGAAAACAATAGATATCCCGCTATCACTGCGTTTATGGATGCCAGAAGCACTGCGCCGGCGCCAATGTCCTTTATGACGCGCGCTATCGGATGAAACTCGCTCTTGACTATATCCACAACCAGCTCCACCGCGGTGTTTATCATCTCCGCAGCCAATACCAGGGTTATTGTGATACATAGGATCAATAGCTCCGAAGAGGTGAAGTTAAGATATATGGCCAGAAGCAGTATCAGGAGGGCTGACAAAAAATGTACACGCATATTGGTCTGGGTCTTCAGAACGTAGATGAACCCTTCTATCGCGGCATTAAAACTTTCGACAAATCTTCCGTCTCCCATAAATAATTTAGTATACCCTTCTCTCTTTTATGCATCCTGAGTTTATCGCCTCTCTTTTCATCTCTATATCCGGATAGATGTAGGAGCGCGTGTATCAAATAAAGCACGAGCTCTTTATCGAATCTGGTTCCAAAGGCCTTCGCATTCTTAAATGCCTCATCCGAAGAGATGAATATCTCGCCCAGGTGCCGACGCGAACCGAATTCCTTTAAATCTATATTGAAGGCCAATACATCTGTGGAGCGATCCCGCTTCTTGTATCTTTTATTTAAGGCCCTCATTTGTACATCGTTCAAAAAAATAACCTCCAATTCCATATCGTGAGGTTTTTTAAGGACGGCCGAAATCTTTTTTATTATCTTTTTTATATAAAGGGTGTCGAGCTTATATCTTTTGTTGAGATTATTTATCTCTATCTTGGGCCGCATCATCCCTTTACATTATTCGCATAGGCCTTTATGATCTCCTGAACGAGTTCATGCCGCACAACATCTTCCCCCTTTAAATAGACGAATGATATCCCTTCAATATCTTTCAGGATGTTCCGGACCTGGTCCAACCCTGACGTCCTGTGGCTGGGGAGATCGCTTTGCGTGATGTCTCCTGTGATTACAGTCTTGGAATCAAATCCGAGCCGTGTCAAAAACATCTTCATCTGTTCAGGGGTTGAATTCTGCGCCTCATCCATTATTATGAACGAATCGTTCAGCGTCCTTCCCCTCATATATGCCAGGGGCACTATCTCCATTATACCCCGCTCAATGCAGTCTTTGATCTTATCCACCTCCATCATATCATACAGGGCGTCATAAAGGGGCCGCAGGTATGGCGTCACCTTCTGATATAAGTCGCCTGGAAGATAGCCCAGGCTTTCGCCTGCATCAACCGCAGGCCGGGTCAATATGATCCTAGAGACAAGCTGCTTCTTCAGCGCGTTTACGGCCATCGCCATGGCAAGATATGTCTTTCCGGTTCCGGCAGGGCCTATGCAGAATACGATGTCATTCTTCCTTATAGCATCGACATATTCTTTCTGTCCCTTTGACTTCGGCGTTATATACTGCCTCTTTGACGAGACCTCGATCCTGTCCGAATATATGCTATGGATATCCCGCGCCTCATCTTCCCTGATGGACTTTATCGCATAGAGGAGTTCGTGCTTCTTAATGAAGGCCCCGCTTCTGATCGTCAGGATGAGTTCTTCTAATAGTCTCGATGCGAGCTCAACCTGCTTGGACTCACCTTCTATCTTAAGCGCCTCTCCTCTTGTTGCGATCTTCACGTTCAACTCATTTTCGATTATCTTCAAATTTTCGTCGTGCGTCCCAAAGAGCGACCTCGCTTCTTGGTTATCTTTTAACTTAATAGTATTCAGCACGTTACTTAATCTCTTCTTCTTTCTTCGCTTCTTCCTTAACAGGGACTGGCTCTGCAGGAATCGGGGTCGTTTCGGCGGTCATCGTTTCTTCCCCTGTAGCCGGTAGGTCTATATCAACGGCTATGAACTGCCTCTTTAAATCTCCTCTACCTTCAAGAGGCGGTGGAGTTCCTTTGAGATAACCTCTATTGCCGGTGTCCATCTTCTGATCCACCCTATCCATAGTCATGACGTACGGTTTACTGATACAGCCTGTTAAACCGCTTAAAAACGCCATAACTAAAACTGCTATAAATAATCTTTTCATACAGCCTCCTCTATTGCTTTATCTTGATATTCAACTCATTCAACTGTTTCTCATCGACCGGTGAGGGCGCATTTGTCATAGGGCAGAATGCCCTTTGTGTCTTCGGGAATGCAATCACATCCCTGATGGATTCGCACCCCACGAGCAGCGTCAAAAGCC
Organism: Candidatus Omnitrophota bacterium; assembly: GCA_016214245.1. Lineage (GTDB taxonomy): Bacteria > Omnitrophota > Gorgyraeia > 2-01-FULL-45-10 > 2-01-FULL-45-10 > JACROW01. The sequence continues at coordinate 3,459 of JACROW010000087.1, forward strand.
TGTCGAGGCCAAAGGCTATGCCACCGTGCGGCGGGGCGCCGTATTTAAATGCTTCCAATAGAAATCCAAACCTCATCGATGCGTCCTCTTTTTTTAATCCTATGATTCTAAATATCTTCTCCTGTAAAGCTTGATCGTTTATTCTTATACTTCCTGAACCTAACTCAACTCCATTCACAACCAGGTCGTAGGAACGGGCTCTGGCGCGGCCGAGATCTTCTCGTTTATCCAAAAGTACA